>JBJTVF010000027.1:0-30980 GCA_046081085.1 Candidatus Limnocylindrus sp. | reverse complement strand
GCGCTCTTCATCGGCGCCGGTTTCCTTGGTGGATTTGTTGGCGGTGGAGCGGGATTCGCCGAGCGCTTCGCGCTGGCGATTGTGGGGCTCCTGCTCTACCTCGGCGCGTATCGTTCGCGCACTGGCGAGATCTAGTCAGGCGAGCGCTCGCTAGACGCTCTTTCCGCTGACAGGTCGCGGACGGCTCGCACGGGTGAGCTTCACCTCCACGATCGCGCACATGCCGTCTTCCGCTGCGCGCGTGAGCTCCCTCATCTCCATTGGTGTATTCACTCCGTAGACCCAGTGACCCCGGATCGTACGCACGAGAAGACCGCAAATCGTTCGAGTCTCTGCCGCGCTATAGCCACGCTTCCGGAAGAGTGGCCCAGCCCAGTCAACGTACCGGTCAATGTTCGCCTCAAGAAGGGTGCGCACCGCCACACGACCCTGCTTCGTTGAATTGATGTACGTGATGATGTCCCATCGCGCCGAGGTATCAAGGTGAATCTTCCCCATACCAGCGACAAGTGTGTGGAGCTGTTCGCGCCAGTTTGCCTCGGTCCACGGTGTAGTGGTGTACTTCATCAGTGCGGGCCACCATACCTTGACCCACTCTTCGTAGATCTCGGCGAAGATGGCATCTCGATCGTCGAAGAACTGGTACGCCGTACCGGCGGCGATCTTTGCCTTGCTGGCGATCATTTGCATCGTGATGTTCCCAACGCCTTCGCTCTTCGCCAGCGTCTCGGCTGCGGCAAGGATCTGCTTCCGAGTGCGGAGCGATCGCTCTTGGCTCGGGACACGCCGGCGTCCAGGAATCCAGTCGCCGAGCGGGAAGGCATCAGGGGCCAGCTGCTTGCCAGCCTCCACCACGATCTTCCCCTTGGTCACGCGCGTTGACGACTTCATGCGCTGAGTGTCGCACTTCACAACTAACGCGCAACTATTTGTCAAAAAGACGCGAGTATGTTTCAGGTATCACGCTCAAGATGGTGATTTCTCTACCTTGTTGATCGCGCCAAACGTGAGGATATTGATCGCCCCCCGAACCAGGAGCGGGTGGTTCAGTCGGCGGCGCGGCGGAGGGTGCGAATCAGCGCCTCAGCGGCGTTAGCGCCTGGGGCGCCAGTGACGCCGCCACCGGGGTGCGTCCCAGCGCCCGAAAGGAAGAGTCCTTCGATCGCCGTCTCATAACGACCGATGCCGTAGAGGGGACGCCACTGCGCAAACTGATCAAAACCTTCGTTGACGTGCATCGCGTGGCCGCCAGTGGCGCCCCAATCGTTCTGCAGGTCGGCAGGCGTGATCAGCTGGCGCGCGCTGATGAGGTTCGTGATGCCAGGTGCGACCTGCTCCAGCTGGTCCACCACGCTGTCCGCGAACGACTTGCGCGTGGCCTCGTCCCACTCGCCGTCTTTGAGCACTGCGGGTGCGTACTGCACGACGCAACTCACGATGTGCCGGCCGTCTGAGGCGAGCGACGGATCGATGAGCGTTGGGATGAGCGCCTCGATGATCGGCGTCTCACTGATGCGCCCATACTTGGAGGCATCGAATGCCTTCTCGATCCCGAGAATGCTCTCAAGGATCACGATACGGCCACGCAGCTTCTCCTGCGCCGCCTCACCCTTCCCCGCCGCGGTGAAGGTGGGGAGCTTGTCCACGAGCAGGTTCAACTTGGAGGTCACACCTGCGCTGCGTGTCGCACGTAGCCGACGACGGAGATCGGGGCCGGTAGCCTCAACACCGAGCAGTCCAAGCAGCGTGGTCTTTGGGTCGAGTGTGGAGAGCACGTACGGTGCGGCGATCTCTTCGCCGTTCGCAAGTGCCACGCCGGTCACGCGACCGTCCTGCTCCGTGATCGCGACCGCTTTGGCGCTCGTGCGAATCTCGGCGCCGAATCCGCGCGCCGCATCGGCGAGTGCTGTGGCGAGTGCGCCGGGTCCGCCGATGGCGACGACCGTCTGTCCCGCGGCACCGCCGTCTGCACCGTCGCCGGTGATGCCATCGAAGAGCATCGTTGCGGCGGTGCCTGGACTCATTGGGCCAACCGCGTTATAGATTGCACCGCGCCACGCCAGAAGTGCGAGCAGATGTTCGTCGTGCTGGATGTATTCGCTCACCAAGTCTGCCGCGGACATTGGGAGGATGCGCAGGATCTCGCGACCGTCGCCCTCCTTCAGGTCCGTGAACGGCTTCCGGAAGGCGAAGCCTGCCAACATCTCGGCCACAGACTTACCGCCATCCAGGCTCGGCGGCACGCCGTCCAACACCTCTTCGAAGTAGGCTCCGATGCGTCGCAGTCGGCCATCAAGTTTCATGAACCCGTGCGCGGTCTCCTTGCCGTGCGGTCGCTTCTCCAACGCTTCGGCGCTGCGTTTCGGATCGCGATAAAGAGTGATCGAGCTGCCGTCACGTGGGTGTGGTGCAAACGAGCGCACCTCTGGCTCCACAAGCCGAACGCTCCCCGCGAGTCCAAGGTCCCGCGCCACGCGCGGACGGAATCGACCAACGGTATGTGCGAGCATCGGCGCCTTCACGCCGTCAATGTCTGCGGTCAGCGCCATGCCACCAAGTTCGCCACGCGCCTCGAGGAGGATCGTCTTGATCCCCGCGCGTGCCAAGTACGCGGCCGCAACGAGTCCGTTGTGTCCGCCGCCGAGGACGATGACGTCTGCGCTGTTGCGCGCGCGTGGTGCCTCCGCCGCCGGCTTCTGCTTCTTGGCGGCCATTACTCGTCCCCCGCTTTCGACTTCAAGATCTCAAGCGCTGCGAGCCGACCGGGCGCCGCCATGATGCCGCCACCTGGATGTGCGGAGGAGCTGGCGAGCCAGTAGTCCTTGATCGGTGTCTTGTAGCGCGCCCAGCCGCTGACGGGACGGTTGAACGCCATCTGCTGCACCAGAATCTCACCCTGGAAGATGTTCCCTTCAGTCAAGCCAATCGTGCGCTCAAGGTCGAGCGGCGTCATGATCTGACGCCCCACGATCTTGTTGCGGAAGTCCGGTGCAAATTCGGAGATGGTGTCCACCACGAGATCGCCGAAGCTCTCCTTGATGTCGTCCCAAGTCCCGTGCTCTGGTGCCAGCTCATGTGGCGCGTACTGCACGAAGGCGGTGGCGACGTGTTTCCCTGGTGGCGCCATAGATGGATCGGTAAGCGTTGGGATGAGCATGTCCAGGAATGGACGGTGGCTCGGGTGTCCGTGCTTTGCGTCGTCGTACGCCTTCTCCATGTAGTCGGGTGACGGGCTGATGGAGACCGTCCCCATGAGATGTCCCGTTCCCGGAGGAGCGGCGGTGAATGTGGGGAGGCCGTCAAGCGCGAAGTTCACCTTGGCGCTTGAGCCGCGGAACTTGAAGTTGCGGACTGCGCGTTCGAAGTCGTTCGGCAGCGAGCCGGCGGGGAGCATCTCCAAGAAGGTGTGCTTGGCATCTGCGGCGGAGACCACCGTGTCCGCGTGAATCTCTTCGCCCGATTCCAGGACCACGCCGATCGCGCGCTCGCCCTTCAGCAGGATCTGCTTGACGGGCGCGTCGGTGCGGATCTTCGCGCCGTGGAAGAGTGCCGCATTGGCGATTGCTGTCGCCACGGCGCCCGTACCGCCCTGCGGGAGCGCCCACTCGCGGAAGGAGCCGTCGATCTCACCGAAGTAGTGATGGAGGAAGACCATCCCCGTCCCTGGCGACTTGATCCCAAGGAAGGTGCCGATGATCCCCGAGGCGGACATGGTGCCAACGAGCGGTTCGCCTTCGAACCAGCGCGAGAGGAAGTCGTAGGCGCTCCCTGTGATCAGGTCGAGTAGGGCGCCCTTGGTGCGCAGGGGGAGGTGGCCGAACTCCTTTGCAAGACCTGCGTACGCGAGCCACTCGTGTGGGTCGCCATACGGATCCGGTGCGGGGATGTCGATCGCGGGACGAATGAAGCGCGTGATGTCCGTGACCGTCTGCTTGAAATCGTCGTAATTGTCCGCATCTCGATGCGACCACTTGCGAATCTCACGGATCGTGTCCGCGTGGTCCGTGCGCCGATCGAGGTAGCCGTCCCAGTGCGCGGTGTACGTACCGACAGACGGAGCCATCTGTAGTCCGTGCTTTGCAAGGTCAAGCTCGCGAATCACCGCGGGGCGCAGCAGACTCACCAGATACGAGGCAACAGAGAACTTGTAGCCGGGCACCGGTGATTCGGTGAGCGTTGCGCCGCCAAGAATGGCGCGTCGCTCAAGGACGAGGGTGTTGAGTCCGGCCTTCGCGAGGTACGCGGCGGTGGTGAGTCCGTTGTGCCCGCCGCCAATGACGATCGCGTTGTACCGTTCCGCCACTGACCCTCCCAGACTCGCCCCGAATCGCTAGGATGCAGGTGCGGGCAATGGTACCGCCAAGAGAGCAATCAGGAGAGGGGGAGTCGCGTGACGCTTGAGACGCCGTTCCACCCTCGCACCGCCGAGCTGAATCAGGCTCGCCGCTGGCGCAAGTGGTCTGGCTTCTTCATCGCCGACTCCTATTTCCCCGCACACGACTTGGAATACCATGCGATCCGCTTCTCCGCCGCACTCTTCGATGTCACGCCAATGTGCAAGTACCGCGTCGCAGGGCCGGATGCGGCGAGGCTCGTGAATCGCGTCATCACGCGACGCGTGGATCGCATCAAGCCGATGCGCGCGATCTACACGCCGTGGTGCGATCACGACGGTCGCGTCCTCGATGACGGCACGGTGGCACTTCTTGCGGATGGCTCATACTTCTGGACCGCCGCCGAACCGCAGCACGGTTGGCTTGACGGAGCGAGCGAGGGACTGAACGTAACCATTGAAGACCTCACCGAACGGACCTGCGCGCTCTCGTTGCAGGGGCCGTGCTCGCGCGACGTGCTCTCTGGTGCGGTCGGCCGCGACATGACTGATCTTCCGTTCTTCGGTCGCGCGGACGTCACCATTGCCGGCGTCCCCGTCAGCATCTCGCGGACCGGCTACTCGGGAGATCTCGGCTATGAACTCTGGATGCCGTTCGAGCAGGCGCTCCCCGTCTGGGATGCACTGATCAAGGCGGGTGAGGACTACACGCTGCGCGTTGCCGGCATGGAGGCGCTCGATGTGGCGCGACTCGAAGCGGGCCTAATCATGGCGGGCGTGGACTACCACTCCAGCCGCACCGCCAGGCACCCAAGCCTCGCCGTCTCGCCGTACGAGATTGGAATGGATCGACTCGTTGATCTGGATAAGCCCGCATTCATCGGGAAGCGTGCACTCATGGACGAAGTTGCGGCGGGTGGGCCTGTGCACCAGCTCGTCGGCCTCGAGCTCGACCTGAACGTCTTCGAATCTGCCTACCTTGGCCTTGGATATGCGATCGAGCACCCACTTCGCGCGTGGCGCCATGTAACGCCGCTGACGCGAAAGGGTGAAACGATCGGTCGCGCAACAAGCGGTACATTCTCGCCACTCTTGAAGCGCTCCATTGCGCTCGGCTTCCTCCCTGCAAAGCACGCCGAGGTCGGCAGTACCGTGGGGATCGAGTGGCAGATCGAAGAGACTCGTCAACAGATCCCAGCGACCGTGGTGCCGCTCCCCTTCTTGGACCTGCCGCGCAAGCGGAGCTAGCGTCGCACGTTTTCGCCGCCTTTAGAGGCGCGCCGCTCGCTCCACGGGAATCCCCCACGCGTCGGCCACACGCGCCGCAGTGAGCACTTCGCTCGGAGCACCATCGCCAACGATCTGACCGCCCTTCATCACGATCGCCCGCGGGAAGAGATCGCGCACCATGTCGAGTTCGTGGAAGATGGCCACCACCGTACGCGCACGGTCTGCGAGCGACACCAAGAGATCTGCGATCTCCACGCGATGCTTCAGGTCAAGGTGAACGGTCGGTTCGTCGAGTGCGAGGATCGGCGTCTCTTGCGCAAGTCCGAGTGCGATCGCAATCAGCTGTCGCTCACCCGCACTCAGTGTGCGCACGTCCCGCGCCGCAAGGTGCGACGCGCCGACGCGCGCCAGCGCCGCCGCCGCGCGCTCACGATCGTGTGCGGTTGGTCCGCCCGGCCCCGTTCCATGCGGCAGGCGTCCGAGCGCCACCAGCTCGTCCGCACGCGTCGCAAAGGGGAGGGCAAGGTCTGCGCCAACCACGGCAATGGAGCGCGCGATGGTGGCGCGGCTCAACGTGCTGATCGGCTCGGTGCAGAGAATCACCTCGCCTGACGCCACCGGGAGTGTGCCGCTCAACGCGCGCAACAGTGATGTCTTCCCTGCACCGTTCGCGCCAACGATTGCCACACGCTCCGCGACGCCGATCTTGAGGGTGATGTTTCGCAGGATCTCCACCTCGTTGATCGTGACGTGCACGTCACGTGCGCCGAGCAGCTCATACGACGCGTCTGGCGTCATGGTGGGCTGATCGTGCGCGTCGAGCGCGCGCTCGCGGTCGCTCACAGTGCGTACCCGGCTCTGCTTCGATGCAGCAGCCAGAGGAGGAACGGTGCGCCAATCAGCGCGGTGATCACACCCACGGGGATACCGATCGTGCGTGCGACGCTGTCTGCAACGAGCAGGAGGAGCGCGCCACCGATCGCCGAGAGTGGAAGGACCGCGCGCGGGTCTGGACCAACGGCGAGTCGGATCAGGTGCGGAACAACCAGGCCAACGAAGCCGATCAGCCCAGTGAGCGCAACGGCGGCGGCGGTTGCGAGCGATGCGAGCGCCACGCTGATGCGGCGTTCGCGGCGCACCTCCACGCCGAGGTGCATCGCCCCTTCATCACCGAGCAGCAGTGCGGCGAGCGGTCGGCCGCGGAGCGCGAGGAGTGTGGTCGCAGCGATCAGCGGGAGTGCCGCGGCGGCGAGTCGTGGCCAGGTAGCGCCATCGAGTCCACCGAGCAAGAAGGAGAAGATCGCGCGCAGGTTTGCGCCACTCATCAACATCACGAGCGAGAGCGCGGCGGCGAGCAGGGACGCGACCGCGTAGCCCACCAGCAGGACGCTTGCAATCCGCTCTTCGCCACTCCCGATCCCCGCAACGCGCCAGACGAGCCCAACCGCAGCGAGCGCGCCAGCGAATGCGGCGAGCTGCACGCCACCAAGCTCCCACGCCACGCCGCTGATCGGCAGCAGGATGGCGACCGCCGCGCCGAGTGCCGCCCCGCTGCTCGTCCCCAGCACATACGGATCGGCGAGTGGATTGCGAAGGAGCGACTGAAAGACGCCACCCGCAACGGCGAGCGCCGCACCCACAAGAACCGCGGCGAGAATGCGCGGCAGGCGCAACTCCATGACGATCGCGGTTGATCCGGCACTCGCAGCAGGTTCAGCGCCGACGCCGATCTGTTGCAGCAAGATGCCGACCACCTCTGTGGGCGGAATGGGGACCGAGCCGACGCCGATCGCAGCGATCGCCACACCCACAAGGAGCAACGCGCCTGCAGTGAGCAGCGTTTGAACGCGCGGGGTTGAGCGCACGCTACGGGAGGAGGATCTCTGGGTTGATCGCGCGTATCAACGCGGCGAGCGCTTCGGCGAGACGCGGTCCGGGCGTGGTGACCAGGTCACCATCAATCGGCCGCACATCACCGTTGATCACAGCGGGGATGCTCGACCAGCCTGGTCGCGCCGCCACCGCCTCCGCCGTCACACCATACGCGGCGTCACCGAGCAGGATCACCGCTGGCGCCGCGGCGATCAGCGTCTCCAGTGAGATCTCGTAGACGCCAGGCGTCCCGCTTGAGACGAGGCTCCCGCCGGCGAGCGCCACAAGCTCGGCCGCATAGTCGTCTGGCGCAAGGCCGTAGATGGCGGAGGAGGCGTCGATCTCGTAGAAGACGCTCACGCTCGACGCTTGATCGATCAGCGACACGAGTGCCGTGATCTTGCTCTCAATCTCCGCCGTGAGGTCCGCCGCGAGCAGCGTTCTTCCTGTGGCATCACCGATCAACTGCATCGTGCCGAGCACACCGGAGACACTCGTTGGATTCAACGTGACGAGCGTCAGGTTCGCCGCACGCATCGCCGTGATCGCATCCTCCGGCGTAAACGGTGGCGCCGCCACAAAGACCAGGTCTGGTTCCAACGCCACGATCGCCTCTACGTCCACTCCCGTGTAGCTGGCAACCGTTGGCGTTGCGGCGAGTGCCGCCGGGGTGCAGGTGCACTCAGCGATCGCAACCACGCGATCCGCAAGATCAAGGGCCACGAGTGTCTCCAGGCTCGCAGGCGTCAGTGCGACGATCGTTGCTGGTTCTTCTTGGATCACGACCTGCGCTCCTGCGTCATCCGTGAGCGTGCGCGGGAACGCCACTTCGGTCAGTGCGGAGTTTGCCGGCTCACTCGGGCTCACAGTGGAGCCGCATCCGGCGATCAGGGTGATGGTGATCGCGCTTGCGATCATGAGTTGTGCGAACGAAACGAAACGGTGCGCGCGTGCGAAAGCAGTCATGCTTCCTCCCTTGCCTCGAGGGCGAATAGCCTTCCTATGCCGCGTGTCCGGCGACCGGACTGATGGGAGCCTCTTGCGGAGCCACTCTCAATTACCGTTGCGGGACAGTGCTGGATTTTCACCAGCTTCGCGTCCACGCGGCGTTGATGGCGGGATTCTATCAGGCTTGCGACGCGTCTGCTGTACGCGATGCGTGAGCGATACGGGCGACGTGGCATCCTCGCCCTCCTGTCGACCCGCACCACGCGCCTCCCGCATCTCTCGCCTCCCGCTCTTGGAGGACGACATGCTCACCGGGTTACTCCTCGCCGCCGCCGTTGCAAGTGCGCTCTCCTCAGTCGAGATGCCAACGAGTGCGCCGCGTCGGCTCGCTTGGCGGATTCGTGGTGCGCTCGCAGATGGGAGGCCGCTCGAAGTCCACCTGGACGCGGCGCAGCTTGCGCTGCTCGGTTGGGACTGGGCGCGCTAGCCGCGCGCGAAATTCTCGCCGATCGTGAGGAGCTCGTCGCGCAGGGCGGTGCTTGTTGCTTCGGCGTAGACGCGCACGAGCGGCTCGGTGCCGCTAAAGCGAATGAGCAGCCAACTCTCATCCGCGGTGAAGAACTTCACCCCGTCCTTGGTGCTGAGCGGGACGGCGCGGACCGCGTGTGCGCCGAGCGTGCTCGGTGGCGCAGCGACAAGTTGCGTTGCGAGTCGCTCCTTCACCGCGGGGTATTCGCCGCGTGGGATGTGCACGTCGACGCGGAGGTAGTGCGACTCGCCGCCGATCGACTGCACGTGGGTGAGCACCTCGCTCATGCTCGTGCGGCCGAGGGCGCGCTCACGGACGAGGAGATCGAGGAGGAGCAGGTCGGCGAAGATGCCGTCGCGCTCAGGGAGGTGCATCGCGAAGCCGTAGCCCCCCGACTCTTCGCCACCCATGGATGCGCCCGTCTCGATCATCTTCGGCCCCACGTACTTGAAGCCGACTGGCGTTTCAAAGACCTCGACCCCATAGTGCGCGCCGAGTCGCTCCCCCATCGAGCTCTCGTTCACCGTCTTTACGATCGGTCGAAGATCCTTCCTGTGTTCGAGCATGTAGTAGGCGAGGAGGCCAAACGCCTGGAGCTGATGGATGAAGACACCCTGCTCGGTAACCGCGCCCGCGCGATCAGCATCGCCATCGAGAAGCAGCCCAAGGTCGTAGCCACCACCACGCATCGCCTCCAGCACCGGATTGATGTGCGGGCGAATTGGTTCCGGATTCACACCGCCAAACCAAGGATTTCGCTCACCGCGCATCTCCGTGACGCGCATCTTCCCGCCGGCGAGCAGCCTGCCGATCCACCCTGCACCCGCGCCGTAGACGGGGTCGACCATGATGCTGAGCGGCTGTGCCGCGAGGTGTGCAAGGTCAAGGTTGCGTTCCACAAACCTCTTGTAGCCCGGGTACGGGTCGTAGCGTTCCACCAAGCCCGCCGCCTCCGCGTCAGCGAACGGTCGGCCGCTCAACTCTGGTCCACGCGTCTTCGCGATCTCCGTCTCGATGCGCTTCAACAGCTCGGGCCCCGCCGCAGCACCTGAAGGCGCCTTCACCTTGAAGCCGTTATCCAGCCACGGGTTGTGGCTCGCGGTGATGACTACGCCCATCGCCGCGCCGCGCTCTACCACTTCATACGACGCCATCTGCGTGGGGACCGCGGTGTGCGCATATGCAACGGGGATGTTGTGGGCGAGCAAGATCTCCGCCGCCGTCATCGCAAAGTCCTCTGAGCCGAATCGTCGGTCGTAGGCGATCACCACACCCTTCGCCGAAGTGCCATCCTGCTCTACAACGCGCGCAACACCCTCAGCGAGTCGGCGCACGTTCTCGAAGGTGAACTCGTCGCCGATCTTGGCACGCCAACCGTCGGTGCCGAAGAGGATCTTCGTTGGCTCACCAGCGCTCATCGATCCCCTCTCTCCGCCGCAGCGGCGACGCGAATCTCTGCGTCGCTCATCTGGAGAAGGTTCATGCGAATCACGCTCCCCCCGCTTCGAATCTCTGCGGCGCCCGTTGCATCCATGATGACCTCTTTCCCGCTCGGCGTGGTGATCGTGATACGACCGTTCGCATCCACCGCACCACTCGCCGCAAGGTAGGCGCGCAGCTCTCTCCAGTTCCCCACATCGCTCCAGCCACAATCGAGCGGCAGGGTGCGCACAAGTCCCGCAGCGGCTGCCGGCTCCATCAGGAGCGTGTCGATCGGTGCCGGCGTGATCGTCTCGTACGAGGAGAGTCCCGCACGCACCTCTGGTGCGAGCCGCTGCAGCCCGTGCTGAAGCGCTGCGCGTCGCCATACAAAGATTCCCGCATTCCATCGTGCACCCGCAGCGATCAACTGCGCGGCGGTCGCAGGATCAGGCTTCTCCGTGAATCGCGTCACCCGCTCGCCATCGGCGACGATGTAGCCGAAGGCAGTCGCGGCGCGCGTCGGCGTCACGCCGAGCGTCACCAGCGCCTCTGGTTCGCGATCCGTGATCGCTATCGCTGCGGCCAGCGCGCCGCGCCACGCGTCTGCATCTAGCACGGCGTGGTCGGCGGGGAGGACGAGCATCGGTGCGTCTGATGGTCGATCGATACGCTCGGCCGCCAGCGCAAGCGCGGGTCCGGTGTTGCGCGCGACTGGCTCCAGACTGATCTGCCCGTCAGGAAGGGAAGGGAGTGACTCGCGAACCAACGCCGCCTGTGACGCGGCAACAAGGACGTAGATGTCTTCGAGTGGGATGAGTGGGAGGAGTCGGTCAACGGTGGCGGCGAGGAGGGTCTTGCCGCCGACAAGTGGGATGAAAGGCTTCGGTCGCTCGGGACTGCTGAGTGGCCAGAGACGCGTCCCGCCACCACCCGCCAGGATCACCGCATACGGTTTCACGCTCATGCAGGCATCGTAGAGGTCGCCCTGCGACTCGGCTAGACGCCTCCGAAGATTCGGCGCAGGAAGCGCGGCAGCGTGATGTTGCTGCGACGAATCACGAGCCGCTCCTCAAACTCTGCCTTCACGCTGTACCCGAGTGATTCGTAGACCTTCACGGCTGCAGGGTTGTCACTCCGCACATTCAACACCACCTCATCGCAGAAGGCGAGGAGTGCTTCGGTCACGGCAGAGGTTGTGGCACGCGCGTATCCCGCGCCGCGAAACCCCGATGCGGTCAACACATTCCCCACCACAGCAATCCGCTCACGGCGACCGATCACATGTGTCCCCGCCGCCGCCACGAGTCGCCCATTGCGATGGATGCCGCGATAGAGGCCCTCCGCAACGGCGAGTGGCGGGAGCCACGCCGCAAAGCCGAGCTGATAGAGGCGATTCAGTGCAGGTGCATCTGCTGGAACGAGCGGCACAACGAGCGGCGCCGCTTCACCCGCGTACGGGAGAAACGTGGTGCGATCGAGGCCCATGCGCAACATCGGGTGCAGCTTCTCCGTCTCGTACTGCAGGTCGAGGACAGGGTCACCGCCGAGCGGCGTGGGGACCCACGCGGCGCGCGGCTTGATGCCGTGCGTCAGGATCGCCGCAACGCCGGCAGGCTCGCCGTAGAGGTGGAGCGGCTGTGGCGCCCAGCCGGAGTACTCCATGCCAAGCGCGATCGCCTCGCCCCCCCGACGTGCCACATAGCAGCGCGTGCGCGGAAACTCGCCGTCATCCAAGTCACAGAGTGCGTGCGCCGTGATCCAGCGATCTCCGCTGATCAGTGAGCGAACGAGTTCACGATCGCGCGTCGCGGCAACTTCAATCGGGAGCTCAGACACGTTGTGCAACGCCCGCAGGGAGGATCTCGTAGCGCGGCTCGTGCACCGTCACGCCAGCGGCAACTGCACGCGTGAGGAGGCTCCCGCCCTCCTGCCCCTCCTCAGCCGCGCGACGCATGAGTTGGTTCTGATCGACCGCTGGTGCGGACCCGCTCGCTGCAATGAGGAAGATTGGGATCTCCCGTGCAGCTGCAGCCGCGGCAAGGGCGAGACCGCCTGCAAGGATCAGCGCGCTCCCATCTTCGGCGACCGCATCACTCGCGAGAAGGAGCGCGCACACGTCGCCTCGCGCAATCGAGAGACTGAGCTGCGCCTCACGCATCAGCGCCGCTGGGATGCCAATGCGAACAGCATCTGCTGCGTCGAGTGCGCCGAGTGGTGTGAACCCACGCGGATCAATGCTCGGTCCGGCTGAGAGGAGCAGCTGGGCGGCGCCCGCACGTCGCAGTCCCTCATGTCCGGGAGCAAGGTCACCCCAGAAGGTGGCGCCGAGTCCGGGCGCGCTGGCGATGCTTGCGCCACGTGTACCGCAATCGCGTAGCGCACTCGCGAGACGCTCCGCCTGCCCGGCGTATGCAGCGACACGTGCCGTGGCACGTGCGGCAACAACTGCAGCAACGCCTCCTGGTGCTGCTTCAAGTGCAGCGTTGACCTCATCGCGCAACGCATCAGAGTGCGGCGCCGCATTGCGAAGCGCGGCCGCCGCCGCCTGCATCCGCGCCGCGCGTGCTGGTGCGGTGGACCGATCCTCTGCCGCAAGCGAGAGTCCCGCCGCAAGTGCACGCACTGGGCCTGGTGCCATCACGGCAGAACTGATCGCCGCCGCAAGTGCGCTCGGCGTGTCCGCGCGGCGTTCCAAGATCTGCGCGGGGAGCGCACGCACGTCGAGAAGGATCAGGCCTTGCGCATCGTCGCGTACTGGCGATGCAAAGGCGGCGGCGGGAGGGGTTGCGGCAGCCGGCGTGAGCCCAGCGTCAAGGGGGAGGTCGAGCGCCGCTTCAGCCGAACGGCGCGTCGGCTGCGGTGCGTCGGCGATTCGTTCGCTGAGCGGATCAGCAGCTCGGAGCTCATCTGCAAGAGCACCCGCCTCATGCCGAATCGCTCCAACAACGCCCAAGAGTGAGGTGGCCGACTTCACGCCGTCCTTGGCGATCTGCCGCAGGAAGTCACGACGCGCGGACGGCTGACCAGAACTCGGCTGCTCTTTTGCGGGCCTGTCGCCCATTGCCGTTAGAAGGGGATGATCGCCGAGACGATCCCCTCGGGGAGACGGGAGCGTCCACCGAGCGCCGGAAGCTCGGCAAGGAAGTTGATTCCGACGACCGTTGCGCCGAGCTGTTCAATCAGTCGAATCGTGCCGGCAACAGTGCCGCCCGTGGCGAGCACGTCGTCCACAATCACCACGCGCTGTCCAGGGGTGAGCGCATCGCGATGCAGCTCCAAGACATTCTTCCCATATTCAAGTTCGTACTCCACGGTGATCGTCTCGCCTGGGAGCTTGCCGAGCTTCCGCACTGGCACGAAGCCGAGTCCGAGCGCGTGGGCGATCGGTGCACCGAAGATGAATCCGCGCGATTCGATCCCGACGATGACGTCCGGCTTCTGCGCGCGAATTGGAACGAGCATCGCTTCGATCGCAGCGTTGAACGCTTCGGCGTCTTGTAGGAGCGTGGTGATGTCGCGGAAGATGATCCCTGGCTTCGGAAAGTCAGGGATCGTGCGAACCTTCGATGCGAGCTGTTCTGCGTTCACCTGCGAAAGTCTACGCGAGCCGGGCGGCAGACGCGGCGGCGGCCTCCAGCCTTCGCCCCTCGGCGGCGAGCAGACCCACAATCTCCACGGCGAGTCGCCAGATTCGCTCTGGGCCCGCTGGGGCGGTGGTGCGGAGACTCCCCTGCTGGAAGACGAGCTCGCCGCGCGGACGATCCGCAAGGGCGCGTTCAGCAACCCCACGCGGGAGATCTGCAAAACGGATCACGAGGCGACCCTCATCGCGAACCACGGACGCGAGCCCTGCGTCACTCGCATCGGCACGCAGCTGCGCCACTTCAAGGAGGCGCTGCGCAGGTGCTGGCGCTTCGCCAAAGCGATCGCGCATCTCTTCCGCAATCGAGCGAATGGAGTCGGCGCTCTGCGCCGCACCGAGACGACGATAGAGATCGAGTCGCTGCCCTTCGTCCTCCACGTAACTGCTCGGAAGGTGCGCAGTAACCGGAAGGTCCAAGATCGCGGTTCCGCGTTTACGAATCGGCGCCCGCCCTTCTCGCTCTGCGCGCTTCACCTCAACAGATTCGGCGAGTAGTTGTGAGTAGAGGTCGAATCCGACCGCAGCGATGTGCCCCGACTGTTCACCGCCGAGTAGATCGCCCGCGCCTCGAATCTCAAGGTCTGCGAGCGCCAGCTGGAATCCAGCGCCGAGATGAGCCGCATCGAAGATTGCCTTCAGCCGCTTGCGCGCCACGTCGCTGAGCGACTCCTCTTGTCGGTAGAGGAGATAGCACCAGGCGCGACGACTGCTCCTCCCCACTCGTCCGCGAAGTTGGTAGAGCTGCGCCAGACCGAGCGTATCTGCGCGATCAACGATGATCGTGTTCGCGTTCGGGATGTCCAGGCCAGATTCGATGATGGTGGTGCAGACCAGGATGTCCGTTTCGCCGCGGACGAACGAGCCCATGAATCGTTCAAGGGCACGACTCTCCATCTGCCCATGCCCCACGGCAACGCGCGCATCTGGCAGGAGGCCGCGCAATTGTTCCGCCGCCGCCTCAATGGACTCGACGCGGTTATGGACGTAATACGACTGTCCGCCGCGCTCCAACTCGCGTGCCAGTGCGTCGCGCACCAGCTCAAGGCTCGCCTCCGCCACGCGCGTGGCAACGGGGTGACGATCTTCCGGTGGCGTCTCGATGGTGGAGAGGTCGCGAATCCCGGAGAGCGCAAGATTCAACGTGCGCGGGATCGGCGTGGCGGTGAGGGTCATCACATCAAGTTCGGCGCGGATGGACTTCAGCCGCTCCTTCGCCACAACACCGAAGCGGTGCTCCTCATCCACGATCAGTAGGCCGAGCCGACTGAAGGAGACGTCCTTGGAGAGGAGCCGGTGGGTCGCGACCACAAGGTCAACGCTCCCGTCATTGAGTCCAGCGACCACCTCTGCCTGCTTCGCTGTGCTGATGCTGCGCGAAAGGAGCTCTAGCCTGAATGGATACGCGGCGAGTCGACGACGGAAGGTTTCAATGTGTTGGAGCGCGAGGATGGTGGTGGGGACAAGCAGCGCCACCTGACGCCCCGCCTCGAGCGCGGCGAATGCCGCACGCAGTGCAACCTCAGTCTTCCCGTAGCCCACATCTCCCACAATCACGCGATCCATCGGTCGACCCTTTGCGAGATCCGCCTTTGTCGCCTCGATCGCGGCGAGTTGATCGGGTGTCTCCCGGAACGGGAATGCCGCTTCAAACTCGACGAACCACGGCGAGTCACCTTCGATCGGTGGGCGATGGGCGAGTTCACGTGCCGCATAGATGCGCAACAGCTCGTCAGCAAGATCATCGGCTGCGCGCTGCGCGCGCTCCTTGGCGCGGCGCCACTCACCACCGCCGAGCCGGCTGAGAGCTGGATCTTCGGCACCTGTATAGCGCGCGATTCGCGCCAACTGCTCCGTTGGCACGAAGACGCGATCACCGCCGCCGTACTCGATTTCAAGGTAGTCGCGCTCGTCACCTGCGCCGCCGCGTCGAACCATCCGCAAGAAGCGTCCAAGTCCGTGATCGATGTGCACGAGCAGATCGCCAGGAGTGAGGCGCTCGGCCGCCTCGCGCGTAATCCCGCGGCGGTGCACCGCGGCGCGCCGGACGCGCGTTGCGCCGAAGAGTTCACGGTCGGTGATGATCGTCAGCGCATCCACACCGCCCTGGAAGCCACCGTCGAGTCCGCCGTGCAGCAACGTGATGCTCTTCGGCTTCGGATCGCTGGGGAGCGCGTCGCTCACGGGCGTTGGCGCACCCGCCTCTGCCAGGAGTTCCGAAAGCCTCCTCGCCTGTTCCGAGACGATCACCACTCGCGCGCCGTCTCGGCGCCAGCTCTCGAGTCCCTCCGCAAGCTCCCTCGTGCGACCCGCAGGTACCAGCGGATCATGCCAACCGAACAGGTCGCTCGGCTCACTCGTGGTGAGTCGGCCAGCCTCCGAGCTCCACGTCAGTTCAAGGCGTTGCGCTCCGATGCTCCTCAACATCTTCAGGATTGCCGCTGGAGGCGGAGTTGGGACGGGCCACGATGGCGGCAGGATGCGCGTCGTCTTCAGCACATCGAATCGCTCAGCACTTTGGCGCGCAAGTGACTCCGCGCTACTGATGAGTTCGCTCGGTTCATCAAGGATCACGAGTGCACCGTTGAACTGATCGAGGGGACGTGATGGCGCAATGAGCGGCGACCAGATCTCTAGGCCGTCGCCACGCTCTGGCGTTGGCGAACCTTCCCACCGCGCAAGATCTGCGCGCAGCGCGGGCGAGAGCTCCACGCCGTCCTGCTTTGCGATCGCCTCCGCTGCGCGTTTCGCCTTCAGCACGACGGAGGCATTCAGCGGAAACTCGCTTGCAGGGAGAAGGAGAGCGCGCGTCAGCAGAGCCCCACTCCGTTGTGTGGCGGGGTCGATGACACGAATGCTCTCAATCTCATCTCCGAACCACTCCACACGCATCGGCGCATGCGCGCCCGCGGGGAAGCAATCGAGGATTCCACCTCGGCGCGCGTATTCGCCTCGCCCCCCCACGAGCGGGACGCGCTCGTACCCGAGCGCCGCCACACGCTCCGTCGCCTCCTCCAGTGACATGCGCGCGCCTGAAATCAGGGGGAGACTCCCGTCCGCAAGCACAGTCGGATTGGCGCTGTTCTGGAGTGCAGCGAGGAGCGAGGTGACGAGGATGCGGCACTCGCCACTCCCCCACGCGGCGAGTGCCGCGACACGGCCGGCCGACTCATCCACCACAAGCTCGCCACGCTCATATGGGAGAGAGCTGCGCGGTTCGAGCAGCGTGATGCGTTCAGGATCTGCGCTCCATGCGCGCAACGAATCCGCGACTCGCTCAGCTACCTCAGGGTTGCGCGCGATCCAGACCACCCGCGCATCACGCGCAAGCGCAGCACCGAGTGCGCCTTTTGCCGCGTGCGGAACATGGATTAGTGATGCGGCGTGATCTCGCTGCAGTCGCTCCTGTAGTTCACTGAACTGCGAGCTCGCGTGCAGTCGCGCAAGGAGCGCAGCGAGCGCAACGCGCGAACCGCTCACCGCTCGGAATCGCTTCGGTCGCCCTCACCGAGCGGTTTGCGCCAGCCGTGCGCCGTCTTGCGAATTCCATCACTCCCCACCGGGCCGCCAACCTCACCCGCGGCTGGCAGGTTCGCGGGGTCCGCAGCGCTCCCGCTCTCAGGCTCAGAGAGCTTCCAGTTGTTGAATGCGGTCGCCGCCTTGTTCAGTCCGAGGCGTGCCCAAGCTTCGATCGCCTCGCCGGCTGCCGCGTTGATCTCAGGGAGTCGCAACCGCTCCGCTGCACTGAACTCACTCAGCACATGCTGCTGTGCGGTGCCGCTCTCACGAGGATCACCAATCCCCACGCGGAGGCGTGGATACTGATCACTCCCAAGTTCCGCCTCAATGGAGGCGAGCCCGTTATGTCCGCCATCACTCCCGCGCTCACGGAATCGCAGCGAACCGAACGGAATGCTGAAGTCGTCCACCACCACCAGAAGCTGCTCTACGGGGACGCGTTCCGTGGCGAGGAGCTTCCGGACGGCGATCCCTGAGTCATTCATGTACGTCAGTGGCTTCGCCATCACGAGGTCAAGGCCGAGCACGCGCCCCGCGTGCACGGCTGACGCGTCGCGCTCCTTGCCACCCCCCTTCCACTTCACACGATCCGCGAACGCATCAAGGATGAGCCAGGCGATGTTGTGCCGGGTGAAGCGGTACTTCTCGCCCGGGTTGCCGAGCCCCACCACGATGCGACGATCTACGCTCACGTCTTCTCCTTGCTCACTTCTTCGTGACCGCCGCGCGCTTCATCGCTGCAGTATGCGCGCGAAGGATGCGCTCCTGCTCACGCCACATCGCAGCCTGCGACGTTGCCGTCCCATGATCCCAGCCGCAAAGGTGGAGGGCGCCATGGACGGCGAGGAGGCGCACCTCATCCGCTCCTGAGTGTCGAGTCTCTCCGTCTCTCCCCCCACGACCTTCGCGCGCCTGCTCGATCGCCCGATCGACGCTGATCACAATGTCACCGAGCGGCACAGTCGCCCCCGACTGCGGTGTGAGAACCGCGCGACGACGCAGGCGAGCCGCACGACGGACGCCGGGGCGCGCGGGATATTCATGCGGATCTAGGAGTGGAAAGCTGAGCACATCCGTTGGGCCACGTTTCCCCATGTGCTTCGCGTTCAACGTTGCGATCGTCGCATCATCGACAAGGGTGAGTGCCGCTTCGCCATTGGGGGGTGCATCAGATGCGCGAAGTGCGCGAACGACGAGTGCGGCAAGTTCGGTTGATGTGATGCTGACTCCGCCGCGACGCTGCCGAGTGACGCGGGCGCGCGGGCCTGCGTCGCGACTCATCCGAGTGCTGCGAGCGCCGCGGTGACCTTTCCGGAGAGAACCTTGCCGTCCACGCGACCCTTCGTCTTGGGGGCGAGCCAGCCCATCACCTTCCCCATCTCTTTGGCCGATGACGCGCCAGTCTCGGCGATCGCCTGCTTCACGAGCGCATCGACATCCGCATCGGTGAGCTGCTCTGGGAGGTAGACGGCGAGGATCGCGATCTCCGCCTCCTCGGCGGCGGCAAGGTCTGGCCGATTCGCCGCCACATATGCGTCAACAGACTCGCGGCGTGTCTTCACCGCCTTCACGATCACGCTCAGCGTCTCCTCGTCAGTGGCGTCATGTTTCTGTTCCTTCTCGACGAGCGAGAGTGCAGAGAGCGCCATGCGGAGTGTGTCGCGGCGCAGCGTCTCGCCCGACCGCATTGCTGCGGCCATATCGGCTCTTAGCTGTTCACGAAGCGACATGCGCTGCTCCTCTCCGACGGCTCGCGCCGCCACGGGGCGCGCGAGAGATCAGATCCCGCGAGGACCCGAAGGCTTCTTCTTCTTTGCGTCCTTGCGCTTCTTCTTCTCCGCGGCGTTCTCGAACGCCTCACGTCGACGAGACTCGGCAAGGATGCCGGCCTGCTGGACCTTCTTGTTGAATCGGCGCAACGCGGCCTCAAACGACTCGTTGTCACCGATGCGAACTTCTGCCACTGAGCTACCTCCTATTGGGATGAGGAGGATAGCCGATCCAACGAGGGGCCGACTCAGCGAGGAAGAGGGATCTCCTCCCCGAGCGTGGAGAGCACCGTGAGGAGGGACTCTGCCGCTACTGGGTCCGGGTCGGCGGAGGGGGTGCGCTGGAAGATGATCAACAGGCTGCCGCTGCGGCGTAGGGTGAACGTGGCGTCTGGGGGGACGAGGACGAGCGTCGTGGGGGTGACCAGATAGGCGGCAATCTCAGGGGCCGCGTTCGTCGCCGCAGTCGCATCTGGGAAGACAACAGCGAGTAGCGGAATCCCGAGCGGATCGTTCGCGGATGCGCCGCGCACCACGACGCGCGGCGTGTCGTTGTACCGCGGTGGGAGCGGCGGGCGCACGTCAGCACCGCCGGTGATCACACCGAGCCCAGCCGCGCGAATGGCGGCGCTCAAGAACTCGGTAGCCTGCGCCGTCTCCGCCGAACTGCGCGGTGTAGGCGCAGCGGATGCGGGTGGGCCTTGAGGTTCAGGTGCAGGAGGTCCGCCAGAGAGCCATGTGAAGAGTGCGAAGCCACCGATCAGTACAAGAAACGGCGCAAGACGCGAGAGTCGCGAACGTGGTGGTCGCGTCGTTTCAGTCATCCAGGTGGCCAGCTCAACTGTCTGCCCGCGAGGAGGTGATAGTGCAGATGCTCAATCGCCTGTCCACCCTCAACACCAACGTTGCTCACCAGACGCCAGCCGCGATCTCCGTATCCCGCCTCGCTGGCAAGCTCTGCCGCAACGGCGTGCATGCGTGCAAGGAGCGCCGCATGTGCGGGTGTGTCGCGAAGATCTGCGGCGGAGCCAATGTGCTCGCGCGGCAGGATCAACAGGTGCAGCGGTGCCTGCGGCGCAATGTCTTCAATGGCGATCACAAGGTCGGACGAATGACGCTGCGTGCTCGGCAGATCGCCAGCGATGATGCGGCAGAAGAGACAATCAGTCATGAGACCACTCTAGCGCAACCCACTCCCCCTCTTCCCATTGGCCGAGTAGTCGGAGGCCAACACGCGTGAACGCGTCAACGGTCTCCGCAGCGCGCTCCACAAAGATTCCGCTGGCCAATAGTCGACCGCCAGGCGCGATGGCGGCGGCGAGAAGTGGGGCAAGTTCGATCTGCAGCGCCGCGACAAGATTTGCAAGGACAAGCGGCGCAGGGGCACGGAACGGAAGGGTGCCGAGAGCAACCTCACTACGCGCGGCGAGTCCGTTCTGTGCCAGGTTCCGCTGCGCCGCTTCGACGGCGAGTGGATCCGTGTCCACGCCGCAGCCGTGAGACGCGCCAAGTTGCAACGCCGCAGCGAGCAGGATGCCGCTCCCCGTTCCAACATCGAGGATCCCCACGCCGTCCGATGGAAGCGCGTGAAGGAGACCTGCGTCCGACCAACGTTGAATCCCCGCGAGTGCGAGGCGCGTCGTTGGATGCAGTCCGGTGCCGAACGCTTGGCCTGGATCGATCGTCACCACCGCATCACCGAGGGCACTCGCCCGTTCGCTCCACGGTGGTCGAATCACGATGCGCCCGATCGTCGTCACGGGGAACTCGGCCCGCCAGGTGGTCTCCCACTCCTCTGTGGGGATCGCGCGGATCTTGAGGTCGCCGATACCACGAAGGCCAAGCCCGCTCCCAGCGATCGAGGCGAAGCGCGCGAGATCTTCGCGCAACTGCTCCGCCGCAGCTCGACTCTCGGGCGTGTCAGTGACCCAGGCGCAGATGCGCACCGGTGCGGCTGGGTCGTGCGGGAGTGGGGTTGCGTCACCGCCGCGGGGAGCAGCAGTTGTTGGCTCCGCACTTGTCCCTGCTGGGGCGAGTCGTGCGAGGCGTTCGCTGATCGCCTCTGCCGACTCTGGATCGCAGGTGACAGAGAGTTCGAGCCACCCGATCTCGTTCAGTTGCGATCCTCGCCACTCGCCTTCGCAAATCGCTCGAGCGCTTCGCGCTGCTCCTTACTCAACTTCTTCGGCACATCAATGGCAATAACGATTCGCAAGTCACCACGCTGCGAAGGTCGCCGCACGTTCGGTGCGCCGCGCCCTTTGAGTCGAATCTCCGCGCCAGGCTGTGTGCCAGGCTTGATCTCCAACTCCTCTTCGCCTTCGGCCGTTGGAATCAAGACGCGCGCGCCAAGTGCTGCTTGCGAGATGGAGAGCGGGATTTCGGTGAGGAGATCAATCCCATCGCGGACAAGCTGCGGATGCTCCTCCACCGTCACAACCACATAGAGGCTCCCCGCCGGCCCGCCACGTCGGCCAGCCTCTCCCTGTCCTGAGAGACGAATCTGGGTGCCGTCATCAACGCCTGGGGGAATGTCCACACGGAGTCGCTTGCTCCCGTTGAAGCGTCCCTCACCGCGACAGGCGGTGCACTGCTTCTCAATGATCTTCCCTTCACCCGCGCACTTAGCGCAGGGGGCGGAGACTGCCATCTGCCCGAGGAGCGTCTGACGCACGGTGCGCACTTCACCGCGACCACCGCAGCCATCGCAGCTCTTGGTCCCGGAGCCCTTCGCCGCGCCGCTGCCGCTACACGTCTCGCAGGGGACACGCATATCTAGATTGACTTCGCGCGACCCGCCACGAATCGACTCGGCGAAGCTCACCTTCATGTCGAAGCGCAGATCGTCACCGGGTGGCGGGCCAGTGCGCCGTGCGCCGCGCGCCGCGCCGCCAAAGAAGCCCTCGAAGAGATCCTCCACGGAACCAAAGTCTCCGCCACCGGGGAAGCCGCCCGCAAAGCCGCCACCAGCACCACCAGGGAATCCGCCGCGCCCACCAGCACCTGGGCCACCCGCACCGCCGCCAACTCCCGCCTCGCCGAAGCGGTCGTAACGTGCTCGCTGCTCGGTGTCAGAGAGCACCTGATACGCGTCGTTCAACTCCTTGAATTTCGCCGCAGCACCAGGCGCCTTGGAAACGTCAGGGTGGTGTTTCTGCGCCGCCTTGCGAAACGCCTTCTTGATGTCGTCGGCGCTCGCCGTCTTCGGCACTCCCAAGATCGAATAGAAGTCGCGGGCCATCGCGCCCCTACTTCAGGAGCAGCTTGCCGAGTCGGCTCACTGCATGTCGATAGCCAAGGAACCCAACGAGTGCGAGGAAGCCGATGTCCACGAGCATCAAGAGATTCAGATCGCCAAAGATAAGTGAGCGGACAAGGTGCGCCCCCCGCGTGAGGGGCGAGAGCTCCACGATGTATCGAAGGACTCCAGGGTAGATCTCCACCGGATAGAAGGTGGCGGAGAAGAGGAAGAGCGGCGTGAGGATGATGAAGATGAAGTCAAAGTCCTTCCATGAGCGCATGTGGGTGGTGATCGCAAAGCCGGCTGCGCCGAACGCGAAGCCGATGAAGATCACCGCCATCGGTGCGAGGAGCGCGAAAGGCGACGCGACGAGGCCAAAGGCGAGCATCACGGCAAGGAAGGCGACGGAATAGATCACGCCGCGCAGGTTCGACCAGAGCAACTCGCCGACCGCAAGGTCACCGATTGATACCGGGGTGGTGAGAATGGCGTCATAGACCTTCGCGTACTTCAACTTGTAGAAGACGTTGAAGGTGGAGTCGAAGATCGCCCCGTTCATCGCAGAGCTGGCGAGAAGCGCCGGCGCGACAAATGCGGCATAGGGAACTTCCACCCCGTTGTACGTCAGTGTGCCGATCACGCCGCCCACTCCGAAGCCGATGCCGAGCAAGAAGAAGAGCGGCTCAAAGAAGCCCGTGACGATCATCAGCCACTGGTGTCGATAGACGCGCACGTTGCGCTCGAAGACGGCGAAGGCGCGTGGGGCGAGGGCGGCGATCACTTCAGCATCCTTCGGCGGAAGAGGATGGAGGCAACCACGGTGCCGCCAACGGACCACGCCACGAGGATCAGCGCGTGCGCCAGCGCATTCGGGGTCTCGACGCCGAGTGCGAGGCCGCGAGAGAGGGCGACCCCGTGCGCGAGCGGGGTGCACCACGAGATGACCTGCGCCCAATCTGGAAGGTTCTCAATTGGGAAGTACGTCCCCGAGAAGAATGTGAGCGGCGTGATCACCAATCGGAAGATCACCGCGAATCCCTGATCCGTCTTCTGTGTCACCGAATACGCGGTCATGGGAGCCGCGAATGCGAGCCCCGTCAAGGTGGAGATGCCGACCATCGCAAGCGCCCCCTGCAGGCTCGTGGCAATCCCTGCGAAATAGAGCACGCCGGCAAAGAAGGCAGCGGCGAATGCAACCTTTCCGCCCATGAATGCAATTGCACCCACCATGATGTCTGTTGGCTTGAGCGGGGTTGCCACCATGGAGTGATAGATGCGCACCCACATGACGCGTGCAAGGACCGGCCACGACGCTTCGCCAGCGCCAAACTGCATCGCCTGACTCGCCATGATTGCGGGGGCAATGTACGCCACATAGCTGACGCCGCCGGTAATCTCTGCGGCGCGGTCACCCACCAGCACGCCAAGCCCGATCCCCAGTCCTGCGAGGACAACGAGCGGCTCGATAAAGCCGGAGAAGACCGAGCCGGTCCACTCCCTTCGAAAGACGGCGATCATGTAATACGTGACGTGGCGCCACCTGGTCGGGTGCGGCAGATATGCGCCGATCATTGAGACGAGCCCGCGTGAGCGTCGCGGCGCGACCTGCGCCGCGCTCACTCGTCGAGGCTCCGGCCGGTGAGTCGGAGGAAGACGTCCTCAAGGCTCGAGCGACGCACGAGCCAGCTCTCGGGCGCGAGGCCATGGGCGAGCGCGCGCGCATGCGCCTCTTCGCCATTCTCGCAGCCAACGATTACACGCTCAGCGAGTCTCTCGTAGCGATCGCCAATCCCTTCGAGCGCCGACTTGCTGAGCGCGCTCGTCCCATCTGGGAAGCGCAACTCAAGCACCTCGCGCGAGGCGTACTGCTCGATGAGTTGTCGCGGCGAGCCTTCGGCAACAATCTTCGCCTGATCCATCACCACGAGTCGATCGCAGAGTTGCTCTGCCTCATCCATATAGTGCGTGGTCAACACGATCGTGGTGCCCGCACGCTTGAGTCGCTGCAGCGCATCCCAGAGGAGGTGTCGTGCCTGTGGGTCGAGTCCCGTCGTGGGTTCGTCCAACATCAAGACGCGTGGCGCGTTGATCAGCGAACGTGCAATGGAGAGTCGGCGCTTCATGCCGCCAGAGAGCGGCTCCACCTGATCCTTTGCTCGATCGGACAACTGAAAGAGTTCAAGCAACTGGTCGGCGCGTTCGGCAATCTCCTTGTGCGCCAGACCGAAGAAGCGTCCGAAGACGAGCAGGTTTTCGCGCACGGTCAACTCTTGGTCAAGGGTCTCCTGCTGATGCACCACGCCGATCTGGCCGCGAATGCGCGGGCCGTCGGTATCGGGGTCGCTCCCCAAGATGCTGAGTGCCCCCGCGGTGCGGGGCGAGACGCCCGCAATCATGCGCATCGTCGTCGTCTTCCCCGCCCCATTCGGGCCGAGGAAGCCGAAGAATTCACCGTCACGGACATCGAAGTTGATGGCGTCCACCGCCGTCCGCTCCCCGAAGGTCTTGGTCAGACCTCGGGCGCGGATCAGCGCGGTGGCGTTCGAAGCTGAGAGGTTCATCTGGGAGAGATTAAACCTCCTGCGCTTCGCCCTCGATTGTCTCCTCGCCGGCGCTCTTCTCGGACGCCCCTTCGGCGCCGTCAGGCGTGCCGGCCTGCTGGTTCTGTGCATAGGCGGCGGTGCCGATCTCGGTCATCACCTTCGCCAGCGCCTCGGCCTTCTCCTTGATTGGGTCGAGCGACTCGCCCTTCAGCGCCTCGCGAACCTCACCAATGAGTGTCTCGGCCTGCGCCTTCTTCTCCGCATCCACCTTGTCGCCAAGGTCGGCAAGCGTCTTCTCAGCCTGGAAGGCGAGTGCCTCAGTCTGGTTGCGGAAGTCCACCGCTTCGCGGCGGGCCTTGTCCTCAGACTCGTGTTCCTTCGCCTCGCGGACCATGCGGTCCACATCATCCTTCCCGAGCATCGAGCTGCCGGTGATGCGCACCTGCTGCTCCTTTCCGGTTGCGCGATCCTTCGCCTTCACGTCGAGGATGCCGTTCGCATCAATGTCGAACGTCACCTCAATCTGCGGCACGCCACGTGGCGCAGAAGGGATCCCGTCGAGGATGAACTTTCCCAGCGTCTTGTTGTCCGTAGCGAACTCGCGCTCGCCCTGCAGCACGTGGATCTCCACCTGCGGCTGGTTGTCCGACGCCGTTGAGAAGGTCTGGCTCTTTGACGTTGGGATTGTGGTGTTTCGCTCAATGAGCTTCGTCATCACGCCACCAAGCGTCTCAATGCCGAGCGAGAGTGGTGTCACGTCCAAGAGCAGCACGTCCTTGACGTCGCCCGCGAGGACGCCGCCCTGGATCGCCGCGCCGATCGCGACCACCTCGTCCGGGTTCACGCCCTTCGATGGCTCCTTGCCACCGAAGAGCGCCTTCACCGCTTCGACCACCGCTGGCATGCGCGTCATCCCACCAACCAGAACGACTTCGTTGATCTCGGATGGCTTGAGGCCCGCATCCTTCAGCGCGGCGAGTACTGGTGCCTTCGTCTTCTCGATGAGATCTGCAACGAGGGACTCGAGCTTCGCCTTCGTCAACGTCACCACCACGTGCTTTGGTCCGGTGGCGTCTGCAGTGATGTACGGCAGGTTGATCTCGGTCTGGCCGGTGCCAGAGAGCTCGATCTTCGCCTTCTCCGCAGCCTCCTTGAGGCGCTGAAGCGCCTGCTGGTCCTTGGAGAGGTCAATCCCCTGATCCTTCTTGAACTCGGCGAGCAACCAGTCAATGATGCGCTGGTCAAAGTCGTCGCCCCCAAGGTGCGTGTCGCCGTTGGACGACTTCACCTCAAAGACTCCGTCGCCCAACTCCAAGATGGAGATGTCGAACGTACCGCCGCCTAGGTCATAGACCGCGATCTTCTCTTCCTTCTTCTTATCAAGGCCATAAGCGAGCGCCGCCGCCGTTGGCTCATTGATGATTCGCTTGACGTCGAGACCAGCAATGCGGCCGGCATCCTTCGTTGCCTGTCGCTGCGTGTCGTCGAAGTACGCCGGTACGGTGATCACCGCTTCGGTGATCTTCTCGCCAAGGAACGCCTCGGCATCCGCCTTCAGCTTCTGCAAGATCATGGCGGAAACTTCCTGTGGTGAGTACGACTCTCCAGACTCGAGTTTCACCTTGACGCCGTCGCTCTTCCCATCCTTTTCTACCGCGTAGGGAACGAGTCCCTTTGTCTTGTTCACCTCTGAGTCGTCAAAGCGTCGACCCATGAAGCGCTTAATGCTGAAGACGGTGTTCTTAGGATTTGTCACGGCCTGGCGCTTGGCGAGTTGCCCCACCACGCGCTCTCCGCCCTTCACAAATCCAACCACCGACGGAACGGTGCGTCCGCCCTCCGATGAACTGATGACCGTTGGCTCACCGCCAAGCATTGCCGCCACGACGCTGTTCGTGGTCCCTAGATCGATTCCGATGATCTTTCCCATCTGTTTGCTCCTTTCAGTTTGGCTTCTTACGTTCACATCACATAAGGTGCGATTTAATCGGTCGCAACAGAGACGACCGCTGGTCGAAGGATTCGATCGCGAATCCTCCACCCCTTGCGGTGCTCTTGAAGCACCTCTCCCGGCGGCTTGCCACTCGACGGCACCTGCGCAACCGCTTCGTGTTCGCGTGGATCAAATTGCTGACCGATCGATTCATACGGTCGTGCCGCCTCGCTCTCCATCACCGCGAGCAACTTGCGATGGATCGCGGCAATCCCCTCAACCCACGGCTCGTCCTTCAGTCCATCTGGGAGTGAGGCGAGAGCACGATCAAGGTCGTCCACCACTGCCAACGTCTTCAAGAGGAGCGCCTCGCTCGCGAGACCCGCCTCGCGCTCCCGCTCTTCGGCGGTGCGGCGACGGAAGTTGGCGAAGTCGGCAGCGGTCCGCTGGTGTGCGGCGATCTGCTCGTCGCGCTCCAGTAGGGCAGCCTCAAGCGGACTATGAACCTGCTCCGAGGCGGCCTGATCAGTGCCCGCCTCTTCAGTCGGTTCCTCGCGCTCCTTGGTGCTCCAGGGTCGTCCTGCCATCGTGCTCTCCTTCGTGTTCGTGCGGGGCTCAGCCCCGCTTCTCGCACAAGTTAGCACTCTCTTGATGCGAGTGCTAACTCATCAGGGGGAGGATACGATGGACGGCAGCGGGCGTCAAGGGGGACGGCTTTCGGGGCTTGCGCGAGCTACGCGGCGTGGAAGCGGCCGACGAGCTCCGAGAGGAGGGTTGCCACGTAGCGCACCGTCCCCACCGCTCGGGGATACGGCATACGAGTGGGGCCGAGTACCCCCACCACGCCGAGGGCGCGGCCAGCAATTCCGTACGGGGCGAGGACGAGCGAGACTCCGTGCATTTCGGTAGGCGCGTTCTCGCTGCCAATGAAGAGCTGCACGCTGTTCCCCTGAGAGACTTCACGAACCAGTTGGCCGAGGTAACCGCGGCCCTCGAGTGCCGTGAAGACGTTACGGAGCCTGGCGCTGTCGGCGAATTCTGGCGCCTCCATCACGTTGAGGAGGCCGTCACTAAAGACCTGCTCGACCGAGGCGGCATCCGCCTCCCGCAGTTGCTTGGCGAGTCGCTCCATCACGCTCCTCGTCACCGCGCGCATCGGTGTGGCTTCAGCGAGCGCGGCCGCGCGCGCCTCAATCTGATCCGCCGTACAGCCGATCAGGCTTGCGTTCAACCGGCTGGCGATGCTCGTCAACTGATCCTGATCAACACCCTCCGGCAGCGGGAGGAGCGTCGGGCGAACGCTCCCGTCGCTCACCACGGCAACGAGGGTGGCGAGACGATCGGCGCTGCTCACCAAGTCAACGTGCCGGAGACTGGCGGAGATCGGGCGCATCGGCGTGGCGAGTCCGGCCACGCGAGTGGAGTGCGCCAACGTACTTGCCGCAATGCGGAACCACTGATCAGCCCCACCTTCGGCCTGGCCGAACTGGTGGCGAATCATCAGCCGGTCGACCTCCGTCACCTCGTCCGGAGCGGCGATCTCCACCGCGTAGGTTCGATAGCCCTGATCCGTTGGGATGCGGCCCGCCGACGTATGCGGCTGCGCGACGAGGCCGAGTGCCTCCAGTTCAGCGAGGACCCCCCGCACGGTGGCCGACGAGACACCAAGCCGATAGGAGCCCGCGATTGAGGCAGAGCCGACAGGGAGGGCGGTACGGATGTGCTCCTCCACTAAGGCGCGGAGGATCAGGCGGGCGCGATCGTCGAGGAGCCCCGTCCTCCGCTGCCTTCGCACTCGTTGACCTCCTTATTGCTGGCACTCAGAACCCTTCGAGTGCCAAGATCAGTCTACGGCGTACCGGCACATCTGGTCAAAGTCGTAAACTGTCGCCATGCCCGACGACTCCACCTACGCGATCCAGACTCGTGCGCTCTCGAAACATTACGGGCGCAACGGAGAGATCAAGGCACTGCAGGCCCTCAACCTTGAGGTCCGACCAGGTGAACTCTTCGGCTTCCTCGGCCCAAACGGTGCGGGAAAGAGCACGGCAATCCGAACGCTACTCGGATTCCTTCACCCCACGAGCGGTTCGGCGAGCGTGCTCGGCCTCGATGTGGTGAGAGACTCGGTGGCGATTCGCCGCCGCGTTGGCTATCTCCCTTCTGGTTTCGCCGTCTACGACTACATGAGTGGTCGAGAGTACCTCGACCACATGCGCGCGCTCAGCGGTCGACCGTCACTCCTTCGTCACCGCATCATGGAGGCCCTTGAGCTGAGTGAGAGCATCTTGAAGCGACCGGTGCGCGACTACAGCCGTGGCATGCGTCAGAAGATTGGCGTCGTCCAGGCAATGGAGACGGACCCTGAGCTCTTGATTCTCGACGAACCGTCAGAAGGCCTAGACCCACTGATGCAGCGATCGCTTCAAGAGCTGCTCCTTGAGCGCGTTGGGCTCGGACGCACCGTCTTCTTCAGCAGCCACCTGATCAGCGAGGTTGAACGCATCTGCAACCGTGTGGCAATCGTCCGCGGCGGTCAGCTCGTTGCGCTCGAAAGCGTTGAATCGCTGGTGCGATTCCGCCGCCGGCGCATCGAGGCGGTTGTGGCGCGCAAGCCGCTTCGCCTCACCGCGACTGTGGGTATCAGCAACCTGAAGGTCACCCCCGAAGGGAAGGCTGGCGTCCGAATCAGCTGCGACGCCGAGGCGGCGGCGATCCCAAACTTTATCAAGCGTTTGCAGTCCGCAGGGCTGCGCGACCTCCTCGTTGAGGCGGCAAGCCTTGAAGAGGCGTTCATGTCGTACTACGGAAACAGCACCCGCAACACCGTGCAGATAGCGCCCGAAGTCGCAACACCGCTCAGTCGCACCCGTCGCGCTCCCGCGAAGCGAACGGCCACAACGCGCAAGGTCACCAAGCGTCCGGCAGCGAAGCGTCGAGTCGCGAAGCGAAAGGGCTCGCGATGATCAACCTCGTTCTCCTTCAGCGCCTCGTTCGTGGGCACCGCATTCGCCTCCTCGTTGGCCTTGCGGTGGTGGTGGTTTGGTCGCTCCTCTTCCCAGTGATCTACAAGGCGTTCGTCGATCAGCTTGATGGCCGACCCACTCCGCCGGGGAACTTCTCCACGCTCTCGGGAACCATCTCGGTCGGCTTCATCCACCCGATCTCCATCGCCCTCTTCGGAATCTTGAGCGCCGGGCTCACCGTTGGATCAATCAGTGGCGAACGCCAACGTGGGACGCTGGAGCTCCTCCTCAGCCGACCGATCCCACGGCGCACGATCATGGCCACGATGATGTTGGAGGGGTGGATCGGCGCAACGCTCGCCTCCGCCGCCTACGTGCTCGGGACAATCATCGGTGCGCAGATCGCGGGGGTGACCAGCGAGCTTGTCTTCGAACAGCTCCCTTCGCTCTTTGCAGCAGGGGCACTCTTCTGGGGTTCATTCGCCACATTTGCGATCGCGGCGAGCGGCAGCTTTGACCGCACGCCGCCCGCAATGGCAATCACGGTGGCGCTGATCATGGCGAACTACATCGTCGAGGTCCTTGGATCATTCTGGGATGTGATGGAGCCGTATCAGTTCCTCTCGCTTTTCAATCACTTCTCACCAGAGGACATCCTCGAGAAGACGGCTGATCCTTCAAAGGCACTGATCTTCGTCACACTCACGCTGCTATCCGCCGCGTGGGCCTTCTACAAGTTCCCTCGCCGAGACCTCGCGGCTCCTAACTGATCAACCGCAGCGCGCTGCGCTGGTAGGAGCGTCGCAAATCGTTAGACAGTCCTCGCGCCGCTAGACAATCCGCGCGAAGAGTTCGTTGCTCAACAGTCGGCCGCGCAGCGTCAGCTGCACCCGAGCGCTGTCATCTGGGTGCGCGCTGAGCAGTCCATGTAACTCACCCCAGCTCAGCGCCCCCCCAAAGCCGCCGCGAATCACGTCATCACGGAGAGCTCCAGTAGACATTCGCAACGAGAGCACCAGTCTCTCCGTCGCCGCG
>JBJTVF010000026.1:0-9271 GCA_046081085.1 Candidatus Limnocylindrus sp. | reverse complement strand
CGGCTTCCGTAGATACCTAGAAAATCTCCGGCGCCAACTGGAAGCGAGCGAGGAGGCTCTGTAGCCTTAGCCTCCGCGCTCAAATAGGATCGCTGCGCGAAGAGCATCCGCATCCTCGGAAGTGCGTCTCGTAGCGCTCTCTTCTTTCTCATCGCGCAATCCTCCTCGATGCGAAGGTTCACGCTGTTGCGATAGTCGGCTCACTTTGTACCGACACGGATGGGATTCGTGCTTAGGAGATGAAACTCCTGAGACGAGTTTCACGCTCAAGTCCAGATGGGGTGCAAGAGGTCGCAGGTTCGAATCCTGTCGCTCCGACCATCAACACGTGAAATGCAGAAGGCCCGGGGTTTCCCCCGGGCCTTCTGATGTTTAGCGTCGGCGGCGTGCCGCCGTGAGAGGCCCTGTTGGTTAGCGGCCTGAGTTCTTCAGGGTTGCGATCTTCCAGATCAGCAGCCCGTAACCTGGCTTCGCCAGGATGTCTGCAATCGTGTATCCCACCTGCTTCAACACAAGACCGTCCCCAGCCGTCAAGCCCAGGCCCGTCGAGATAGTCGGGAGCAGATAGGCGATCGGATAGACGCCCCAGGTAGCGATCAGCACGACTCGAAGCACCTTGAAGATGCCCTGAATCTCCTTGCTCTGTCGCTTGAAGGACGCATCGATGCCGCCGAAAAGGTCACGGAGAATCAGGACGAAGAAGATAGTGCTGATTGCGCCCCAAATCGTGCGTGAGGAGTCGAGGACCACCGAGGTCTGATTGTCCATCTCGCCGATGTAGCCCGTGGCGATCATGAGGAAGGCGTAGAGCACATTCCTCTGGATGAGCTTGCTCTCGACCTTCTTGTCGAGGCGAAGGACGAGGATCAACTCAGCGACAAGGAGTGGCACCGTGAGGAGCCAGTCAACGTAGCGGTAGGCCTCGTTGAACTCGCCGAGCGAACCACCTGCGGTGGCAACCCACGAGTCGAAGATGCGGACATAGTGGTAGAACGCGATCAGCACCACAGTGGCTGAGAGCGTGACTGCCATTCGGTTCCCCTCCTTCAGCGCTCCGCGTGCGGAGACGAAGAAGAAGAAGCTCGCGCCCATCGAAGCGATGGCGAGCGACATGAAGTTGTATACCAACTGGTATCCCTGTTCTGGACTCATCTATAGACCTCCAAATATCCTTGCGGCCTCTCTCCGCCGCTCGCCCGATTATGCCGCAGTTGGGCACTTTATTGTGGAACCGCAACAGTCGCGCAAATCGGCTCTGAGATGTAACAAATGTAGTTTGAGCGCAGCAGATTGGGTGTGTGCAAGGGCAGTGGAGGGGTCGAGGCGCTACGCTGAGATTGAGGGGGTAGTCATGCCATCGATAGAAGAGCTGACACGGATTGAGCCAGTCCACCTAGCCCGGCTAGAGGCGCAGGGGATCTTCACCACGGGGCTCCTACTTGAGCGGAGCGAAACGCCGACCCGACGTCAGACGCTCGCCGACCAGACCGATGCCTCCCTCGCTGACGTCGACGAGTGGCGCGACGAGGCGCTCCTGCTAAACCTCGCCTTCTTTGGTCGCCAAGAGCATCAGCTGCTCGCCGTGGCCGGATATTCGGGCATTCGCTCGCTCGCGGAAAGTGATTGGGAAGAGTTCCTGGCCGCCGTAACGCGGGCAACCCTCCTTCTTGGCAGAGTCGCGCCTGACCCGCTCTCCGTGCGTTCGTGGTGGGAGCAGGGACGCGTCCTCGTCGACGCGTGAAGCTGATGCGCCGGGCGGCGCGTCGAATCGGAGCATCCTTCTTGACCCTTCTCGCCCTGATTGCGGGAACTCTTGGCCTATTCCTCCTCCCACCAATTGTGCATCTCCTACTTGATCTTGCAGATGCGGCGGAAAACCTCAATGTCGTCCCATCAGTGGCATACGCGTTGTCCGATGAGCTCGTTCGCGATCTCCTCGTTGGCGGAGCCTTTGGTGTGCCGCTGGGTGCTGAACCGCTGCTGAGCGACTCAGAGCGCTCGCACCTGGCAGATGTAGGCGTCCTCTTTCGGGTCCTGATGGTCGCGGGTGCAATCTCCCTGGCCGCACTCACCACTCTGTTCATTCGAAAGCGACGCTGGTTTTATCAGGCACTCCATGACGGGGCGCTCCTCCTTGGAACGGGCGCCGTGCTTGTTGGCGGTGCGTTCGCATTCGCGTTTGACGCGACATTTACGTTCGCCCATGAGCTTCTCTTCCCCGGTGGGAACTGGACATTCAATCCTGCGACTGATCGCCTTGTGCAGCTCTATCCCATGAACTTCTGGCTGATCGCTGCAATTAGTTTCTGTGTGGTGCTTGTTGGGGCCGCGGTACTTGGAGTCTCACTTGCAAGGAGCCGGCGACGATAGTGGGAGAGCTCTACCTCGTCGCAATCATCGGGTCGATCTTCGGAGTCCGTGGCTTTGCACGGCGGTGGAGCCCCTGGACACAGCGAACCGTGGTGCTCCCGGTTGCCATTGCGATCAGCATCGCCTTTCTTCTCGTGGACACGATCGGCTTGGCGCGAGGCTGGTTTGCGACACCCGCCAACGCCACGACACTTGCGCTCCCCGGCTCGGGCCCGCTCGGTCGGGGATTCCCAATTGAAGAGCCGCTCTTACTCTTTGGCATTTCGTCGTTGGCAATCCTGATCGCCGACCTGGTTGGACGCGGGAGTATTCGAGTGAACGCGCCGCTCGGATTGCGAGAGGCTGTTGGGTTCGCACTGATCGGCGCGCTTGCTGGCGGATCGCTCGGCGCAGTCTTGAGTGGCGCGGAGTACACGGTCGCTGCTGCGGCGCTCGCTGGAGGTGGTGTTGGGCTGGCATGGCCACTCCTCGCTGCCGATCGAGGCTCGCAGGCTTCGTTTGTGGGGTTCATCCTGCTTACGCTCATCTTTGACAACCTACTCTGCGTCAGCGGACTTCTGACATACCCCACAGGGCCGCGGAGTGGACTGCTTCTATGGGCTATGCCCATTGAAGATCTTCTCTATGCAACTGGACTCGTGGGCGCGACGCTGAGGTTGCGTGCGGAGGTGGTAACCGGAAGGGGAAGCGCCTGGAGAATATTCCTGGCGTCGCGACCGATCTCCTGGATCAACACCGCTCTCCCGTTCTTGGCGGGCCTGGTTGCAGCGGGAGCAGAGGAGCGCCTCGGCGGTTGGCTTCTCGCGCCGTTACTCTGGTGGGGCGCTGGCTACAACCTCTTCTTGTACGGCATCAACGATCTTTACGATCGTGCGAGCGATGCGAGGAATCCGCGTAAAGGCGGTGCGGAGGGAGCGCTCTTGCAACCGCGAGATCTGCCTCCGCTCCGCGTGGCCCTCTTTGTGGGTGGTGTGTTGCCCGCACTCATGATGGCGCTCCTCCTCCCGACACCTTCAGGGCTTGTCCCACTCTCCGCCGTGGCGCTCGCGGCGCTCTACAGCGCCCCGTGGTTCGCGCGTGCCCGTTCCATCCCGATCCTTGACTCCTTGGTCTCCTCGTCGCACTTTCTGCTTCCGCCGATCGCTGGTCTCCTCTTCGCGAGTTCGTTCAGTGCGGAGTGGCTTCCCCCACTTGCGGCGCTAGGGCTCTGGGGTGTTGCGAGCCACGCACTCGGGGCGATCCAAGATATTGATGCCGATCGACGCTCGGGGATCAACACGATTGCTACCCTTTTGGGGCCTACTCGCACCGCATGGTTCATTCTTGTCACCTATCTCACGGCGGCGTTACCACTCCTCCTTGCACTCGAGTCACTCGCACGCATTGCCGCGCTCATCCCGATTCTCAGTGCCGCGTCGGCGGCACCGCTGGTTCGCTCAGCCAACTCATGGAACGCCGCGCGCGCCACCTGGCGAAGATTCCTCTGGCTGAATGTGCCACTCGGCGTGATTGCCTCGATGATTCTTCTTGAGAGCTGGCGCTGATGCAAGATCGTCGTCCACCGAACGGTCTGGCGGGGAGCACGGAACTCCCGCTCGAGCGGATCGACGATCTGCTCTCGCGATTGCTCACCCACGTTGAGGTACTCACCGGAGAGCCCGCCCCCCTCGAACGGTTTGGCGTTGAGGGTTTGCTCGGCAGAGTATTGGCCACGCCGTTGCGTGCTGCCGTACCCCATCCACCGAGCGATGTTTCGGCGATGGATGGATGGGCCGTCCGTGCGGTAGATCTGATCAACGCATCAAGCAGCAAGCCAGTAACCCTGCGTTGTGCTGGTGATGTGGCGGCGGGTGGGCCCGCGCCTTCCGCGGAACTCTCTGCTGGTGAGTGCAGGAGGATTGCAACTGGGGCAAGAATCCCGCGCGGCGGAGACACGGTAGTCCCCGTGGAGCGGAGCTACCTGGACGATCCGCGCAGCGGTGGAACGGCGCTGCACCGAGCCCCCCAGACACTTCCAGACCAGGTCTGGTTTGCCGCGTCGCAAACTGTTGGATCTCATGTTCGAAGGCGAGGCGAGGACATGCAGGTAGGAGATACGCTCGCGGAGTCTGGAGCCATCATTGACGCGGCGCTGCTTTCGGTCATCTATACGAGCGGGGTGAGTGAGCTCATGCTGACGTCCCGACCTCGAGTTGCGATTCTGACCAGCGGCGACGAACTCTCCGATGTGGCAGGCTCATCCCAGGTCCGTGATAGCAACGGGCCAGCACTCTCTGCACTCGCGCTCAGCGAAGGGGCATCCGTGGTTGCTGTGGAGCAGGTAGGCGATGATGCCGATGCAACCCGTGCGGCTGTCGCGCGCCTGAGTGCGATCTGCGATCTCTTGGTGACAACGGGCGGCGTGAGTGTCGGTGCTCACGATCATGTGGGTGCCGCACTTGAGTCGCACTTCGAACTAATCGCGTGGAGAGCGGCGATTCAGCCTGGGAAGCCGCTTCTCCTCGGAGTACGGCGAGCTGGCGCCCACGGAGCCCAGGTCGCTCTTGGCGTCCCTGGAAATCCAGTGAGTGCATTCGTGATCGGCACCGAGGTTCTCCTGCCCCTCATTCGCGCGCTTACCGGGAGGCCCGCCTACGGGATGGAAGTCGAGGGGGTACTTGAGGAGGCGGTGAAGAGCCCGGTCGGTCGCCGCTCCTTCCTTCGGCTCACCGCGTTACGCTCGCCAAACGGGGATCTTGCTTACGATCAGGCGCGTCGGATCCGCGTGCGCCTTGCGGGTGGCCAGGGGAGCCATCAGACAGCGCCGCTCGCAGCATGTGACGCGCTGGGCGTGATCGATGAGGAGGTCGGCGACCTGCAGGCGGGCACAAGCATTCGCTTGCATCCACTTTCGCGCGCAACACGACGAGTTGCGACGCCGAACGGTTAGGATCAGCGCATGGCAGAGCAACGTCTCACGCATGTTGGAAACGACGGGCGTGCTTCGATGGTTGATGTTGGTGGAAAGCCCACGACCGAACGGCGCGCGGTTGCAGAGAGTCGAGTCACGACCTCACTTGAAGTGCTTGAACTCATTGAACGTGATGGAACGCCAAAGGGGGCGGTCCTGAGTACCGCGGAGATTGCGGGCGTCCAGGCGGCGAAGCGCACGGCGGAGCTGATTCCACTCTGCCACCCGCTCTCACTCTCCTTTGCAGAAGTGCACTGCAGCGTCGACCAGCACGCGGGTGCGGTGTTGATTAGGGCTGAGGTGCGCTGCACTGGGCAGACAGGCGTGGAGATGGAGGCACTGACCGCTGCATCCGTGGCTGCACTTACCGTCTACGACATGATTAAGGCACTCGATCGCGCCGCCGCGATCGGCCCGACACTGTTGCGTGAGAAGTCTGGCGGCGCCAGCGGGACGTGGAGGCGAGATGGGTGACGAGAAGCGGAGTGTGTTGATTGTGACGGTGAGCGACTCCGTCGCTGCAGGCACGCGCGAGGATCGCTCTGGCACGCTCGCCGCTGCCGCGATGGAGGCGCACGGCTGGGACGTATCACGTGCAACCGTTCCGGATGAACGCGATCAGATCAGCGCGCTGCTTCGCGAGCGAGCGGGGAGTGTCAACGTCATTCTGACGACGGGCGGAACGGGACTAACGCCACGAGATGTCACCCCAGACGCAACACGCCCACTCCTGGAGCGAGAGATCCCTGGTATCCCCGAAGCAATCCGGATGCTGGGACGGTCGCAGACGCCCGCAGCGATCCTTTCGCGCGGCGTGGCAGGCGTGCTTCGCGGAAGTCTGATTGTCAACATGCCTGGCGGTAGCGGGGCGGTTCGGGACGGATTGGCAATTCTCCTCCCAGTCCTAGAGCATGCCTGCGAGACGATCGCAGGTCCTGTGGACCACGGCTGATCGGTCGTCCGCCTGGCGGGGTAGCTCCCTCGCTGTGGAGAGGGCTATGCGCTCCGCAACGCTAGGGCGTGTGTAGACTCGTCCTGCCGCCACTAACTGTGGGGGAATGAGGAGGTAGGGTGCGCTGTCCGTCCTGCAAAGAACCCGATACGCGGGTGGTTGACTCTCGCGACCTCGATGAGGGGAGCGTCATCCGGCGTCGTCGTGCCTGCCGTATCTGTGGGACTCGCGTCACCACGTACGAGCGCGCAGAACTTGCGCGACTCTATGTGGTCAAGCGTTCTGGTCTGCGAGAGGAGTACGACCCACTGAAGTTGCTTGATGGGCTACGTACGGCACTCGCTCGCCGGCCAGTCCCAGTGGACGCTCCCGAACGTGCGATGGAGGCGATCGAGGCACAGATCCGCGCGACAGGGGTCACGGAGATCTCAACGTCACGAATCGGCGCGCTCGCGATGGCAGCGCTTCGCGAGATCGATCAGATCGGCTACATCCGATTTGCAAGTGTGTACCAGTCATTTGAAGATCTGTCGACGCTAAAGCGGGAGGTTGATGCGCTCGTTGAGGAGAAGGGTGCTGGGGGCGGAAAACGCCGTCGCCGAGCGAGTGTGGAGAGCGAGGCGTGAGCGTACTCTCCGATCGCGATCTCCGTGCCGCACTCGCCTCAGGCGAGATTGAGGTCGCCCCGTTTGATGATCGCGATGTGCAGCCGGCCTCCATTGACTTGCACCTTGATCGCATCTTTCGTGTCTTCCGCAACAATCGGTATGGGTACATTGACCCGCGTGCTGAACAGCCCGAGCTCACTGACCTTGAGGTCGTGTCGGAGGAGGAGCGCTTCATGCTTCACCCTGGCGAGTTTGTCTTGGGGCAGACGCTTGAGCGCATCAGTGTCGGCAACAATCTCCTTGGGCGTCTCGATGGGAAGTCCTCTCTCGGTCGCCTCGGGCTTCTGATCCACTCCACCGCTGGGTATGTAGATCCAGGCTGGGTTGGCAATCTCACCCTAGAGCTCGGGAATGTGGCGCGACTCCCCATTGCCCTCTACCCGGGCATGAAGATCGGACAGATCTCCTTCCATCGCATGTCGAGCGATGTCGAGCAGCCGTACGGCAGCAAAGAGCTTCGCAGTCGTTACCAAGGGCAGACCGAACCGACCGCGTCGGCGATCCATGTGGATTTCGACGCGACACGCCGCGAGACCGAACGACCGTAGTGATGCTGAACCCGGAGGGGACCGGCGTTCGACCGGTTCGAACGATTGAACTCGGTTCCGTCAGCGTTGACCTCTTGCAGATCGGGGCGTTTCGCAGCGATGCTGGTGCCATCTTCGGGCCAGTCCCGCGCACAACTTGGGAGCCTCTCGTGCGCGATGAGATCGACACAGCTTCGCGACTCCTTCAATCTCTGAATTCACTCCATGTCCGCACACCAACTGGAGCCGCCCTTCTCGAGACTGGTGCAATCCCGGCAGGGGAGCGTCGCGAGAGCGACGAGATTCATTCGGTCAGTGCGCGTGACGCGTTGATCGCGTCAGGGCTAGATCCTGATGGCCTTCGCTACGTGGTGCCCAGTCACCTGCACCGCGACCACGCAGGCGGGCTCACCGGGAGCGGCGGGACCGCCGCCTTCCCGCGTGCAAGGATCGTTGCGCCGCAGGCAGAGATTGACGCCGTGGCGAAACCATCTTCGCGCGCGCGTGCCGCCTACGATCAGCCGCTTCTCGCGAGACTCTTTGCCGACTCGCCCCCAGATGCGTTTCTTGATCGGCGCCAGCTCCTCCCCGAGGTTGAGCTGCGGCTTCTCGGTGGACACACTCCTGGATCTCAAGCGACCATCATTCGGGGACGAGAGCGAACGCTCCTCTTCATGGGGGATCTCTTCATGCGTCCGTGGCAGGCGAATCCGCGATGGGTAACCGCGTTTGATGATGCGGCTTGGATCTCAGTTGACGCAAAGAGCGCAATCTTTGCTGAGGCGGCCGCGCACCAGTGGCTGGTCGTTCAGAGTCATGAACTAAATGCGCCGCTAGGGCGCGTTGAACAGGATCGAGATCGATTCCGCTTTATCGCCGAGTAGCCCTACGGAACGCGTAGGAGCGGGGCGATCAGATTAGGTCCGTCCTCTGGCGTAAACGGGCGAGGGAGAACCTGCAGGACGCGACCCTCCGCGTCAAGCAGGATCTTGGTTGGGAGTCCACCCGCCAGAGCGGCGCGGAAGAGCGCTCCATCAACGTCGAGAAGGATTGGATACTCAATCTCATAGCGTTCCGCGTACCCCCGAACGGTTTCGCGTAACTCTTGCACGGAGATCCCGACGAGGAGGAGTCCCTTCTCGCGATAGGCCCGGTCAAGTGATCTGAGCGTCGGGGTCTCCTGTTGGCACGGTGGACACCAGGTGGCAAATAAATCGACGATGATCAGCCGCGGACCTTCTAGTCCCGCTACGCGCCGTGATGCGATCAGATCACCATAGGTTTCTCCGTCCGCCGAAGGCTGGTTCGGGGGGATGAGGAACTGGCTGCCACGCAGCGGGCCACTCGCATCGGGGTCGATCACGTACTGCCCTTGCTCGTTGAAGCCGGTGCCTGAAGATCCAGGGGTTGGGACGCTGGTGCCAGCGAGTCCGAGGAGGATCGCAATGACGATCGCGACGACGGCGATGCGAGCGAGTGCGCGACGCGGGAATGGTCCGATCATCGCCACGCCTAGAGCCCGGGCAGACCAGGAAGATAGCGCGCGAACTGTGGAAGGAGCCCAGCAGCGATCGCGACTCCGATGAGGGCGACGAGAGCCCCACCGAGTCGACTGGCGGTGCCTGTGCCGCGTCGGAGCGAGGAGAGGATCCGCGGAGTCCGTTTGTCACTACGTGCGGCGATACCTGCGATCAGGATGAATGGGAGCCCCAGCCCGGCGCTGTAGCTCAATAGGAGTGCAGTTGCGCCGAGAGGATCGCTTGATGTCGCAGCAAGCGCAAGGATTGAGCCAAGGACGACGCCG
>JBJTVF010000025.1:0-2970 GCA_046081085.1 Candidatus Limnocylindrus sp. | reverse complement strand
GAGAGCGGGGCAAGGACGAGATAGGCAGGATCGATTGGGATCACCATCAGGAAGCTCACGGCAATCGTGAGTGCCATGCCAACGCCAACGACCGCGGCAACGTTCGCGCCGCGATCCACGAAGCGCATCATCGCTTCGCCCGTGCGATTGCAGTACGACCGGGGAAGACCGCTCGAGCGCCGAGGATGGATTCAATTCGAAGGAGTCGGTTGAGCTTGGCGACACGCTCCGATCGTGACGGGGCTCCGGTCTTGATCTGGCCAGCATTCGTGGCAACGGCAAGGTCTGCAATCGTGGTGTCTTCGGTTTCGCCAGAGCGATGACTGATGATTGCGGACCAGCCAGCACCATGGGCGGCGCCGATCGCGCCGAACGTCTCGCTCAGTGTCCCGATCTGATTCGGTTTCACCAGCAGCGCTGTTGCAGCGCGCTCGCTGATCGCTCGTTCAATGCGTGTGACGTTCGTCACCAACAGGTCATCGCCAACAATCTGTACGGAGGTACCGATAGCCTGCACGAGGGCGCTCCAGGCGTCCCAGTCATCCTCGGCGAGACCGTCTTCGATGCTCACGATCGGATACTTGGCGCACCAGGCCGCCCACAACTCAATCAACTCGCCGCTCGTCAGCGTTCGACCCTCTCGTTGTAGGTTGTATCTGCCATTGCTCGTGAGCAGTTCGGTCGCGGCAGCATCGATGGCAATCCCAACCTGTTCACCTGGCGTGTATCCGGCGCGCTCAATCGCCATCATCAGCGCGTCGAGCGCGGCTTCGTTGGAGGGAAGACTCGGTGCAAAACCACCCTCATCCCCCTGCCCTGTTGCAAGCCCGCGCTCGTGCAGATGTGTCCGTAGTGCGGCAAAGATCTCTGCCCCTGCACGCAGGGCCTCACCGTATGTGTCAAATCCATACGGGACAACCATGAACTCCTGGAAGTCCGTTGACTGCTCCGCGTGCTTTCCACCGTTCAAGATGTTGAGCAGTGGCACGGGGAGCGTCACCGCACCTTCGCCGCCGAGTGACTCGTAGAGTTCCACTCCCTGCTCCGCAGCACGTGCATGTGCCACGGCAAGTGAGACGCCCAAGAGCGCGTTTGCGCCGAGGCGTCCCTTGTTCGTGGTGCCATCGAGTGCGACCAACTGTGCATCGAGCCCCTGTTGCGACTCCACACTGACGCCTGTGAGTGCATCGGCGATCTCACCGTTCACCGATGCAACCGCCTGGAGCACCCCTTTGCCGCCGTATCGCTGTTTGTCGCCGTCGCGCCGTTCAATCGCCTCATGCGCGCCCGTGCTTGCGCCGGACGGGACGGCGGCGCGACCGAATGCACCGCTCTCAAGATGCGCTTCAACTTCAACGGTGGGATTGCCGCGAGAGTCAAGGATTTCGCGCGCGTGGAGGCGAGCGATCCGATCGCTCATTCGCTCTTCTTTGCAGGCGCCTTCGGCTTTGGTGCCGGCTTCTTCTCTGGCTTTGGAGCATCCCAGCGGATCGGCATCGTTTCAAACGGTGAACCGGCGGTTGGGATCACCGCAAGTCCGGGAAGGTCTCGCCCCTCCAAATACTCCAATGATGCGCCGCCACCCGTAGAGATGTGCGTCATCTTTCCAGCAAGGTTCAGTTGTTGGAGCGCCGCAATGCTATCTCCGCCTCCTACGATAACGGTTGCACCCGACTCTGCCTTCTCTGCGGCAACCTTCGCAAGCTCACGCGTTGCAGTGCCGAAGGCAGGGATCTCAAACACTCCAAGCGGGCCGTTCCAGAGGATCGTCTTTACCGGCCCCAGTGCTTCACGCATCACCGTGATGGAGTCTGGCCCAAGGTCGACCATGTGCCAGCTGGCTGGGAGCTTCTCGGTCGAGACCACTTTGAACTCAGTGCCACGCGTGACCTCTTTTGCAACCACACCGTCGACGGGGAGGAGCACCTTCACTCCGCGCTCCGCTGCGAGTTTCAGGATTCGGCGTGCATGATCAACCATCTTCGATTCGTAGAGGCTCTTCCCGACACTTCGCCCAGATGCCACAAGGAACGTGTTCGCCACCCCACCACCGAGGATCAGGAGATCGACCTTTTGCACAAGTGCCTCAAGTACGGCGACCTTTCCTGAGACCTTGCCCCCGCCAACAATCGCTGCGAACGGCCGGCTCGGCTTGTCCAGAAGGTTTGAAAGCGCCTCCACCTCGCTCTCCATCAGAAGTCCAACGTACGACGGGAGAATCCCTGCAACGCCTACGGTGCTCGCGTGTGCGCGATGTGCTGCGCCGAACCCATCATTGACGAAGACATCGGCATACGAGGCGAGCTTTGCCGCGAACGCTGGATCATTCTTCTCCTCACCCACATGGAAGCGCACGTTCTCCAACAGGACAAGTTCCCCTGGCCGCAGACGCTTCACCGCATCTTCCGTCCCCACGCCGAGCGCGTCACCGGTAGTTGGAACAATCATCTGCAAGTGATGCGCGAGTCGTTCGGCTGCGGGGCGAAGTCGAAGTCCATCAACGACCTTTCCATCTGGTCGGCCTAGATGCGACGCGATCACGATCGATGCTCCATCTTCAAGGAGCGCCTTGATGGTTGGCACCGCCGCCCGGATCCGTGAGTCATCAACGACCTTTCCGTCAGAGAGCGGCACATTGAAGTCGACCCGCAAGAGGATGCGCATCTCTCGAGCATCAAGCTCACGAATCGTTCGTTTTCCTGTCGCCGAATAGATGTTTGTCGCAATTCGACGCGGGCCACTGCTCAGTGGTCGCTGGCGCGGTGCAACACGCGCAATCTGGGCTGGAGTCGCGGGCAAACTCGACACCTTCGCGGACGGCTTCGACGCTTGGCGATTCGCAGGACGGCTCGGCCCACCCGCCGATGCGCCTGATGCCTGTGTCGCCCCCTTCGGAGACAGCGGCGGGCCAGGCTTTATCTGCGGTCGATTCGCAGGGCGACTCGGCGCCATCTTCGGCGCACCAAGATT
>JBJTVF010000024.1:0-7206 GCA_046081085.1 Candidatus Limnocylindrus sp. | reverse complement strand
CCGCCGACCCCACACGGTTTGCGCGCGTCTGCCTGGTTTTGGATGCGCGAGATGGCGATCCGAGCCAGACGATCGAACTGGTCCGTACTGGGGCGGCGTCGATAGGTGTCAGCGCGCGAATCATCTTCTTGGATGCCCGAGATGACGTGCTGATTCGACGATTTAGTGAAACACGTCACCGACATCCGTTGGGAGGAGCGGTTGACGCACCTAGATCTGTGGCGGAAGCGATCGCGGCGGAGCGCATGCTGCTTAGTGCGACGCGCGAATCTGCCGATGCGGTGATTGATACCAGTGATCTGAGCGGGCGAGAGCTTCGCGATCGCCTCGTTGCCGAAGCGCTCGTAAGTGAAGAGCGAGTTGCGATCCGGCTGACAAGCTTCGGATACAAGCATGGCATCCCCCTAGAAGCAGATCTCGTGTTTGACGTCCGCGCAGCGGCGAATCCGCACTGGGTGCCTGAGCTTCGTCCCCTTGATGGTCGCGCGCCTGAGATCAGCAGATACGTCTTGGAGGATCCTATCGGAGCCACCCTTCTGCAATCAGTCGAGACGTACCTTGCCGCAAACGTGCCTGCCTATCTAGCGGACGGTCGTGGCCGTCTGAGTGTCGCGATCGGCTGTACTGGTGGTCGGCATCGATCCGTTGCCCTCGTTGAGGCGCTTGCGCGTCGTCTTTCGGCGATCGTTGGCTCCACCCCGATTGTGGTTGAGCATCGCGACATCGCGAGGGGCTAGCCCGTGGGGCTTCGATCTCGGCTCTGGTACGCGTTGCGGGCGCGACGCACACATGGCGAGGGCCGACGTGTGGTGGTGCTCGGCGGCGGGACAGGGATGGCCACAGCGCTCAGTGGCCTCAAGCGTGAGGGCGTTCTGCTCACCGCAATCGTCTCCCTCGCGGATGATGGAGGCTCTTCTGGGATCCTTCGCGAACAGCTCGGCATCCCCCCAGTCGGTGATCTTCGCAACTGTCTGATCGCGCTCGCGGATGCCGAGTCGACGGCGGGCGCGCTCCTCCAGCATCGACTTCCAGCAGAACGTGGTGCGACACGCGGTCACCCCGTTGGAAACCTCCTCCTTGCGGCGGCGATCGCCGAGGAGGAGGGAGATCTTGAACGCGGCATTGAGCGCGTCCACCGGATTCTCCATGTGCGGGGGCGAGTGATCCCCGCAACATCGGAAGCACTCCGTTTGCGAGGGCGCACGCGAGGTGGTGTCAGCGTGGTCGGCCAGGCGGCGATTGCGCGCACGCGAGGCATCGCATCGGTATCCCTCGACGCAGGATCCATCAGAGCCACGGCGAGTGCACTCGATGCGATTGAAGAGGCCGACCTGCTAGTCCTTGGACCTGGGAGCCTCTATACGAGTCTTATCCCGCACCTGCTGGTGCCTGAGATTCGTGAAGCACTCGCTCATCGACGCGTACCACTGATCTGGGTTGCAAACGTGGATGAGCAGGAGGGTGAGACTGAGGGAATGGATCTCGACGCGCATCTTGACGCGCTTGAGGAGCATGGTGCGGCAGAGTTGATTGATCTGGTGCTCGCTTCGTCGGTGGCGAAACGCGGAAGTGGCGATGTCGGGGTGCCGATTCAGCCACGCTTCACGAAGAGTGTGAGTGCCAGAGGGGCCTCGCGCCCTCCAATTGAGGTGCGCGCGATCGCGTCGAGACTACGCCCGCATCTCCATGATCCAGTGCTTCTCGCGCAAGCGCTGCTCCGTCCGCGGCCATTCCTGAAGGTGGCGCGATTGTGAGCCAGAGTGCACGCGAGCTTGTGGCCAATGTTCGGCACGAACTTGCGGCGGTGCATCCGTCCCAGAACTGCTGTCGGGCGACTGAACTTGACGGGCTGCGCGACGCAGGTCGTCGCACCGATGTGGCGATCGCTCGCACGTTGCACCGGCTCAGCGGAGACGTGCCGAACTCGGCAGAGGGGGGGAACTCCCGCCGAGCGAGCGCTACGCCGTGCCGCACTGGTGGCTGTGCCGCGTGCTCCTCAACACTGTCGGCTCGCCTTTTTGCGCGGGAGGCTCTTGGCCCGAGGTTCGCTCTCCCTTGCCTCCGGGCGAATCCATTTGGAGGTGGTGGTCGCACCCGATGAGGCGAAGTTGCTCCTGCAGGGATTCTTGCACGTGGGTTTCCCAGGGAGCCTGCGCATTCGACGCGGACGAGGCGTGATCGTGTGGAAGGGCCGTGTCGAGATCTTTGATCTCTTGAAACGACTCGGTGCGGGGAGTTCTGTTGCAGAGATGGAGGCGCGCGGTGTGTTGCGCGAGGTGCGAGGTGAGCTGAACCGAAGTATCAACGCAGAAACTGCCAATTTAGAGCGAACCGTTCGGGCGGGCATGCGGCAGGCTGAGGCGATTCAGCGGCTGGACGATGCCGGAGCCCTTGATGTGAGCGGGAAGCTTCGACGCGTTGCTGAGGCACGACGTGCCCACCCGGATGCGACGATCGCAGAGCTTGGGGAGCGGCTTCGCTTGACGCGCAGCTCCGTGCAACGATGCCTTCACTCGTTGGAGCGTCAAGCGGCGACACTTCCTCGTCAGGCTCTGCCATGATCTCCAAATGACGAACCGCATGCCGCCGCTCCTCGTTGCGAACTGGAAGGCGAACCTTCCCCCAGGCGAAGAGGTTCTCCTCGCAGAAGAGATCGCCAACGATGCTGGGCGGAGAGGGCTCCTGCCCGGGAGCCTGATGATTGCCCCCTCCGCGCTTGGGTTGGTTCCTGTCGCGTCACTCCTGCAGCGGGAACATGCCTCCCTGCAGATCGGTCTTGTTGCCCAAGATGTGTCGACGCGAGAGGTAGGTGCACACACTGGAGAAACCCCTGCAGCGCATCTACTCGGAATTGCGGGAGCGGTGATCGTTGGCCATTCGGAGCGGCGCGCACTTGGCGAGACAGGTGAGCTTATTGGGCGAAAGGTCGCTCGCGCAATCGCGGCGGGGTTGCGGCCGATCATTTGTGTTGGCGACACCGTCCGAGCGGCAACGATCGAACAGCGCGTCGCCGAGGTGCGCGAGCAGTGGGAGCGGGTGATGGTGAGTGCGGTGCAGGTTGGATGCAGCCTTGGGGCAATCCTTCAGGCCGAGACCGTGGTCGCGTATGAGCCGGTCTGGGCGATTGGAAGTGGAGAATCCGCCGACCCTCAACTTGCCGAGCGAATGGCGACTGCAATTCGGGAGGGGAGCAGTGAGGAGATGCAGGTCTTGTACGGCGGAAGTGTGCGTGCCCCACAAGCGGCAGACTTCTTTGTCGGAGAAGGTCGATCCCAGATAGATGGCCTGCTGGTTGGCGGGGCGTCTCTGTCGAGCGAGCACCTTCTCGACATTGCTACCGCCCTTGGGTCTGCGACGTGAACCTAGCGGCGGATCGTCCGCTCGTACTTCTCGTTCTCGATGGCTTCGGAATTGGGGCCGGGGCGCCAGGGGATGCGACCGTCGCGGCGAAGATGCCTGTATGGCGGGACTTGCGCGCCCGCTGGCCACATGCCGAACTTGAAGCGAGCGGTGTGGCTGTTGGTCTCCCAGAAGGTCAGATGGGAAACAGTGAGGTCGGTCACCTAAACATTGGATCAGGGCAGCGTGTCCCCCAGGAACTGCCACGTATCAACGCCGCGATCGCGAACGGAACCTTCTCTAGTCAGCGAGAGTTGCACCGCGCGCTCCGCGCTGCGGAAGGTGGCCGCCTCCATCTTTGCAGTCTCCTGGGGCCGGGTGGTGTGCATGCGCATGACGATCACCTTGTTGCGCTCGCTACGGCTGCTGAGGCCAGTGGGGTGCGCTCCGTCTATCTTCACCTCTTCCTTGATGGCCGAGATACACCGCCCCGCTCCGCCCTCGGCTACCTCGCGGACCTGGAAGAGCGACTCTCTCGCTTCGCCCCACAAGCGAAGATCGCTTCGGTTGCTGGGCGCTACTTCGCAATGGATCGAGACCAGCGCTGGGAGAGGACCGCCCGTGCCGTTGCGGCGATCGCTGCAGCGGATGGAATACGGGCCACCAGTGCGCGCGATGCGATCGAGCAAGGTTACACGCGAGGTGAGAGCGATGAGTTCGTCGCCCCAACGGTGACCCTCAACGGCCAAGAGTCCGAGATTCGACCAGGCGACGTGCTCATCCACGCGAACTTCCGTGCAGATCGTGCGCGACAACTTGTGGCCGCGTTAAGTGCGCCGACCTTCACGCACTTTGAGCGCCCTTCGACGCTCCCAGTCTCAGTTTGGGGGATCAGCTCCTACGACGAGGCGACTGCGACCCCCGCAATCTTCGGACCGACACAGGTTCCCTCGCTCGCATCCGCGATTGCTGACGTCGGACTGCGTCAGTTTCACGTGGCGGAGACAGAGAAGTACGCGCACGTGACGTACTTCTTCAATGGTGGCCAAGAGGCGGCTCTCCCCGGTGAACGACGCATGATGATCGCAAGCCTTCCCGTTTCAACGTACGATCGCACACCGGAGATGCGAGCGGCGGAGATTGCGAGCGCAGTGGTTGCAGCGCTCGCAGAGGGGAGCGAGGCGTTCGTCCTCGCGAACCTTGCGAACGCGGACATGGTTGGGCATACGGGCGACTTTGGCGCAACGGTTCGCGCTTGTGAAGCGGTTGACCACGCCTTGGGAAGGATCGCAGAGGCTGTACTCGCGCGACCCAGTGCAACGCTCGTGGTTACCGCAGATCACGGGAACGCAGAGAGGATGGTGACGGCGGAAGGAGAACCGGTGACCAGTCACACTCTTGCTCGTGTTCCCATCCTGATCGCAGGCGATCGAATCCGTGGGCATCGGCTCATGGACGGCGCACTTGAAGATGTTGCGCCCACGATCTGTGCCCTTACCGGACTCGCCCTTCCCCCCACAATGACGGGCCGATCACTACTCGTTCGGGTGTAACGAGAGGGTGGTACAATCACTCAACGCGGAGGTGCCGCGCATGCATTGGAGGTATCCATGAACCCCATCCTTGCCGTTGGACAGATCATCGTGAGCATCTTCCTGATTGTCGCAATTCTCATGCAGGCACGAGGCATCGGCCTCAGCTCCGCATTCGGTGGCGACTCAAGTGTTTACCGATCACGCCGCGGGGTCGAGCGGCAGTTGATGCGATTCACGGTACTGCTCACTCTGCTCTTCGTGCTCTTCTCACTAGTTGGCTACCTTCAGTCCAACTAATCGAGGGCGCCGATCGCCCATGCGCACCCAGGGCAGTACGCCGCAATGAGTCCGCTGCGTCGTGTTGCCGCCCTCCTTCTCTTTGCCGTTGCGTTCTTGAGCGCTGGGGCTCAGGCCGGAGTAATCGGTGGAGGCCGACCCGGGGGCGGACTTTCAATTGGAATCACACTGCCGAATGGTCCAACCACGCTTCGCGAAGGGGTGATAGGACTTCCTGAACGGCCACTTCCGCTCTTTGCGTCAACTGGCGCCGATCGTGCCATTGTTGCGCTCACCTATCGAGGTCTGACTCGACTCGACACCAGCGGATATCCAACGGCAGACCTGGCAACCTCATGGAGTGTCAGCGAGGACGGACTTGCGTGGACGTTCGTCCTTGACCCTGTGGCGCGTTGGGAAGACGGCACACAGGTCACTGCCGCTGACGCTCAGCTGACCATTGGCCTCGCTGGAGAATTGCAGTTAGATGGCGGGTACTGGGAGGCACTCACCGTAGAGGTGAGTGAGAGCAGCAGCGATCTCGTGATCCGTGCGCCACGCGCGCTCGCGAACCTTCCAGCACTCCTCGGTACGCTGCCACTTCTCCCCGCGCATCTCTTCAGTGGCAGTGCTGCACGAGACATCCCTCAGCTTGAGGCTGCCACAACTCCAATGGGGAGCGGTCCATTTCGCGTGATCGAAATGGATGGGGGAGCGGCCGCGCTTGAAGTGCGTGATGACCTGCTCGCCAGCGATCTTGAGGCTCGCTCGCTCATTCGAGACGGGGCGACCGGTCTCGCTGCCGATTCAGTAGCCCTACGCTTCTACGGTACGGAAGAAGAGGGGCTCAACGCCTGGCGTGCAGGCGACCTTGATGCGCTGGTTGGAGTTGGGCGAGAGGGGAGAGTGTCCGCAGGGCTGACCGCTGCTCGCACCATCGAGTTGGGCTCCACAACGTTTAACGGGATCGCCGTCAATTTGCGTCCACGAACCATACTTCGCCACCCGAAACTTCGACTAGGACTCCGCGCACTTCTTAATCCATCCGAGATCACGGCTGCGTTTGGAGGCCGAGAGGTATCCGCACCTGTCTCTCCACTATCGTGGGGATGGGCCGAAGTGCCACTCCCAGTCCGCGGGATCGAGTACGCAACGAAGCAGTTTGAAGGCGCGAAGTGGAGATTCAAGGATGGCGTGTGGGTGGATGCCGAGAAGAAGCCCGTGAGCCTTGAGATCCTTACGTTGCCGGCAGGCCCATATCCGGACGACGCGGCGGTTGCACGGCAGGCGGCGGCAGCGTGGATTGCGTTCGGTGTTCCTACGATCGTGACTGAGGTGGACGCGGAGACCCTAACCACGCGCCTCGCGACGGGTGAGTTTGATCTTGTTGTCTTGAATGTGGATGTTGGGATTGATCCAGATCTGTATCCGCTCTTGGGCTCTGCTGCCGTGCTGAGTGGCGGAAATGTGGTGGGGATCCAACTTAAGGAGCTTGATGCGCTGTTGAATGAGGCACGCAAACCAGCCGAGAGAGATGCGCGAGCGAAGGCGCTCGCTGCAGTTCAGCGTTGGTGCGCAGCGAACAACTACCTGCTCCCGATTCGCTTCAAGGCAGAGGAGCTCCTGGTATCCCCGCGCCTCACTGGTCTCGTCCCACTCCTCGTGCGTGAGCCTGAGACTCACCTTCGGGATGTGCTATCGTTCCGCCTCGCGGCTCCGTGATCGCTCTCGGGGCTTCGTTCGGGTCGAGGTGGCGGAATTGGCAGACGCGCTGGCTTCAGGAGCCAGTGTCCGCAAGGACGTATGGGTTCAAGTCCCTTCCTCGATACCAGCAAGAGCGTCAGGGACGCAACACCTGTGCCCAGGTGGCGGAATTGGTATACGCGTACGTTTGAGGGGCGTATGACGCAAGTCATCCGGGTTCAAGTCCCGGTCTGGGCACCAAACAACATCTAAGGCCTCGCACGGGGTGCGAGCGCAACGGGCGGTTAGCTCAGTTGGTAGAGCACCTCGTTTACACCGAGGGGGTCGGGGGTTCGAGCCCCTCACCGCCCAC
>JBJTVF010000023.1:0-5605 GCA_046081085.1 Candidatus Limnocylindrus sp. | reverse complement strand
GTCATCGCCAACAATCTGTACGGAAGCACCGATAGCCTGCACGAGGGCGCTCCAGGCGTCCCAGTCATCCTCGGCGAGACCGTCTTCGATGCTCACGATCGGATATTTGGCGCACCAGGCCGCCCACAACTCAATCAACTCGCCGCTCGTCAGCGTTCGACCCTCTCGTTTCAGTTCGTATCCACCGCTGCTCGTGAGCAGCTCGGTGGCTACGAACTGAAACGAGAGGGGCGAACACTGACGAGCGGCGAGTTGATTGAGTTGTGGGCGGCCTGGTGCGCCAAGTATCCGATCGTGAGCATCGAAGACGGTCTCGCCGAGGATGACTGGGACGCCTGGAGCGCCCTCGTGCAGGCTATCGGTGCTTCCGTACAGATTGTTGGCGATGACCTGTTGGTGACGAACGTCACACGCATTGAACGAGCGATCAGCGAGTGCGCTGCAACAGCACTGCTGGTGAAACCGAATCAGATCGGGACACTGAGCGAGACGCTCGGCGCGATCGGCGCCGCCCGCGGTGCTGGCTGGTCCGCCATCATCAGCCATCGCTCTGGTGAAACCGAAGACACCACGATTGCCGACCTTGCCGTTGCCACGAATGCTGGCCAGATCAAGACTGGAGCCCCGTCGCGTTCGGAGCGTGTTGCCAAACTGAACCGACTTCTTAGAATCGAATCCATCCTCGGCGCTCGCGCGCTCTTCCCGGGTCGCGCTGCAATCGCACGGGCGAAGAGATGAGGCGCTTCGTGGATCGCGGCGCGAACGTTGCCGCGGTCGTTGGCGTTGGCATGGCACTCACGATTGCCGTCAGCTTCCTGATGGTGATCCCAATCGATCCTGCCTATCTCGTCCTTGCCCCGCTCTCCGGTCTGTTGATTGGCTGGTATGGGAACCAGCGCGCGGAGCAACTTCGAAGCAGACCTGGGCGCGTCCTCGCAAACGCCGCCTGGAGCGGTCTCATCACCGGCGTTACCTTCGCGCTCCTCTTTCTCGCCGTGAAGCTCTTCTTCTTCTCGCTCGATCCCGGTTACCGCGACGAGAGGAGCGGTGGCGCGCTCACATGTCAGTCAGGGCCCGCCTGCGTGTACGCGCGATATCAGGCGGCAGAGGGCGGCGCCGACGCGTTGTCCGAAGAAGGGATCACCGATCTTGCGAGCTTTACCGACTGGTACTGGGAGGGTCAGATGGGGAGCGCGCGACTCCTGATTGGGAGCACGGTCGGCGCAGCACTCATCGGAGGGCTGTTGTATCTCCCAGGCGCTCCACGCGTCGTCCGGAAGGAGAGCGACCCTGTAGCGTCGTAGTCCGAGTGGACTCGCGACGAACGTCGCGTCAACTACTCGCTCTTCGCACTCTTCTTCGTTGCCGCCTTTTTCGCGGCTGGCTTCTTCGCGGCAGGCTTGGCGGCGAGTGCCTTCGCTTCGGTCGCCTTAGCGGCGGCAGCCTTGGTGGCCGCTGCGCGCTTCGCGCCTGAGATTGCCGCCTTCTTCTTTGCCTTCTTCACAACGATCGCCGTGGTGGTGCCGGTTGGGCTCGCCTTTGCGGCGGCCGCCTTCTTGGCGAGTCGTGACTTGCGTCGTGCGGCGGCGTTCTTGTGGATCGCACCGCTCTTGGCGGCACGATCGAGCGCGCTCGCGGCGGCAGAGACCGCGGCAGTGGCATCCCCCGACTTCTTGCCGGTGAGGATGGCCACGGCGCTGTTCACGCGGCTCTTCGCCTCGGTGCGCTTCGGCTGCTGAACGGCGCCGCGTCGGGCGGAGGCGCGAACCTCCTTGAGGGACTGCGGCGTTCGTGCGCCTTTGTACTTGCGAGGGGTCTTTCCCATTCCATCACTCCATAACTTCAGGGGCTCGATGCGAGCCGTCGGGCGATCGTAGCAGAGGGGAGCCCCTCACTCGCTGAGCCAGGAGGCCGCGCGGCTGCCAGGTACAGGGGCACCCAACGGCAAGTCCCGCTCCATGCGATTCTTGAGGGGATATGAGCAACATCCCTCAGTCCCGACTGCGCAACTTCAGCATCATTGCGCACATCGATCATGGGAAGTCCACCCTTGCGGATCGGCTCCTCGAGGTCACGCACACGGTGGATCCGCGCCAGATGACTTCACAGGTGCTGGACTCCATGGATCTGGAGCGAGAGAAGGGGATCACGATCAAGGCGCGGGCTGTGCGTCTTGAATACGTAGCCACCGATGGCTTGAACTACGGCCTCAACCTGATCGACACACCAGGGCATGTGGACTTTGCCTACGAAGTTTCTCGCAGCCTGCAGGCGTGCGACGGCGCGATCTTGGTGGTGGACGCGAGCCAAGGCATTGAGGCACAGACCCTTGCGAACGTGCATCTTGCAATGAAGATGGGCCTCGTCATCATTCCGGTGTTGAACAAGATTGACCTTCCAGCGTCTGATCCTGAAGCGGTGATGAACGAGTTGGAAGAGACGCTCGCGATGCCGAGAGAAGAGGTGATCCTCGCGTCGGCAAAAGAGGGGAAGGGAATTCCAGAGATCCTGGAGGCACTTGTCAAGCGCATCCCCGCACCGAGCGGACCGCTCGATGCGCCACTGAAGGCGCTCGTGTTTGACTCGCACTACGACACGTACAAAGGAGTGGTCAATTACATTCGCGTGCAAGAGGGCCGGCTGAAGATGGGCGAAGGGATCACGATGATGGGCTCAGGTGCGCAGTGCGTCCCAGTAGAGCTCGGCTACTTCCGGCCCCAGCATGTCCCCGTGCAAGAGCTTCAGGCTGGCGAAGTTGGCTATATCGCCACGGGCTTGAAGAGCGTTCGCGATGCCCGTGTTGGCGACACCGTCACCACAACGCTGAATCCCGCAGCAGCCCCACTTCCTGGGTATCAGGTTGCGCTCCCGCTCGTCTTTGCCGGGCTCTATCCGGTCAAAGGAGATGACTATCCAGCGCTGCGAGAGGCGTTGGAGAAGCTGCATCTGAACGATGCAAGCTTCACGTTTGAGGCCGAGTCTTCGGCGGCACTCGGATTTGGATTCAGGTGTGGCTTCCTCGGCCTCCTTCACATGGAGATCGTGCAAGAGCGGCTCGAGCGCGAGTTCAATCTTCAGCTGATTGCCTCTGCGCCTTCGTGCAAGTACCAAGTACACCTCTCGAACAACAAGGGCGAACTGCTGATCAATAATCCGGCGCAGCTGCCGAGCCCAAATCACATCGATGAGATACGCGAACCGTGGGTCAACGCGTCAATCGTGACGCCGTCAACCTACATTGGCACCATCATGGATCTCTCCACTGACAAGCGTGGCATCTTCGACGGAATGGAGTACTTGGATGAGAAGCGCGTTGTGATGCGCTTCCAAATCCCACTCGCGGAACTCATCGTGGACTATTTCGACCAGCTCAAGAGTCGCACACAGGGCTACGCATCGCTCGACTACGTTGAATCGGAGTATCGCGTGGCGCCGCTCGTGAAACTCGACATCTTGGTGAACGGGGAACCCGTGGATGCGCTGAGCACCATCATTCACCGCGACCGAGCGCAAGGCTCAGGAAGAAACCTTGCCTCCAAGCTGAAGGAACTCATTCCACGCCAGATGTTTGAGGTGCCAATCCAGGCGGCGATAGGCGGAACGATCATTGCGCGTGAGACGGTCAAGGCGGTGCGCAAGAACGTACTCGCCAAGTGCTACGGCGGCGACATCACGCGCAAGAAGAAGTTGCTCGAGAAGCAGAAAGAGGGGAAGGAGCGCATGAAGCGCGTCGGCTCCGTTGAGATTCCGCAAGAGGCATTCCTCGCCGTGCTCCGCACCGACAGTGATTAGCCCCCAGCCACCGCGCGGACTCTACCTTCACGTCCCCTTCTGCCGCTCGCTATGCCCGTACTGTGACTTCGTGGTGGTTGCTGGTGCTGCAGCGTTCGGTCCGCGTTCGCGAGCTGGTGGATATCTGCGCGCCGTGGAGCGCGAGATCGATCTGCGCGCCGCCGCTGCCGACCGCACGTTTGGGTCACTCGGCAGCACGCTTGGCACGGGCGACGGGCCTCGGGTACCTCTAGAGAGTCTCTACCTCGGCGGTGGGACGCCATCGCTCCTTCCAGACGAAGCGCTGGCAGCGCTGATCGCACGCGTGCGCGATCGATTCGGCCTTATTGATGGGGCGGAGGTGACGCTCGAGTGCAACCCGGGGGTTGATGAGCGCGGCGATGCGCGTGCCGCGGTCCAGGCGGGGGTGACGCGATTCAGTATCGGGGTGCAGAGCATGAACATTGCGGCACTTCGCGATCTTGGTCGCCGACACGGTCCAGACGATGTGGTGGAGAGTGTGGCGGCGGCACGCGCTGCAGGCGCGACGAGCGTATCCATCGATCTACTCGCCGACCTCCCCGACATCTCTCTGGAGTCGTGGTCGACATCACTGAGCGACGCGATCACACTCTCTCCAGATCACATGAGCGTTTATGCGCTCACGATTGCCACTGAAGGGGCCGATGCTGGCAGCGCGGACGATCGCCTCGCCACACCCGCCGGTGCGCTTGCATGGCGTACGCGCGCCGCCGCCGCACAAGATGAAGATCGCGGCGCGGCAGAACTCGAGCTCCTCGACACCGCACTTCCTGCCGCCGGTTTCAACTGGTATGAGATCAGTAACTGGGCTCGTGATGGGCATCGTTCGCGACACAATCAACTCTACTGGGAGCGCGCTGCGGTGGAGGCTGTAGGACCAGGTGCGCACGCATTTGACGGTGCGGTGCGGCGCTGGAACTCAGCGAACCTCGACGCATGGGAGGCCGCGCTGCACGCTGGTGAACTGCCGCCCGGCGGCGTGGATGCGCCGCTCAGCGAGCACGACGCGGCGACGGAGAGACTGGTGCTCTCGTTGCGAATGTCTACTGGAGCTCTCCGTGATGACGTGATTCGTGGCGGCTATGGGGAGGCACTGAGCTGGGGTGAGTCACATGGACTGCTCAGCGCGCACCCAGATGACAGCACTCGGGTGCAGCTGACGCTGCGCGGCCGACTTTTGAGCAACGAACTCTTCTCGCGGATCCTCTAGCGGCGCGAGAACTGTCTAACGGCTCTCGACGCTCCTAACAGCGCAGCGCGCTGGGGTTGATCAGTTAGGAGCCGCGAGGTCTCGGCGCGGGAACTTGTAGAAGGCCCACGCGGCGGATAGCAGCGTGAGTGTGACGAAGATCAGTGCCTTTGAAGGATCAGCCGTCTGCTCGAGGATGTCCTCTGGTGAGAAGTGATTGAAAAGCGAGAGGAACTGATACTGCTCCATCACATCCCAGAATGATCCAAGGACCTCGACGATGTAGTTCGCCATGATCAGTCCCACCGTGATTGCCATTGCGGGCGGCGTGCGATCAAAGCTGCCGCTCGCCGCGATCGCAAATGTGGCGAATGAACCCCAGAAGAGCGCCCCTGCAGCGAAGAGTGATGGGAGCTGTTCAACGACGAGTTCGTCCGTCACCCCTGCGATCTGTGCGCCGATGATTGTCCCGAGCACGTAGGCGGCGGCGGTGAGCGTTGCGCCGATCCATCCCTCCAGCATCATCGTGGCCATGATCGTGCGCCGCGGGATCGGTCGGCTGAGGAGGAGCTCCAGCGTTCCGCGTTGGCGTTCGCCACTGAT
>JBJTVF010000022.1:0-5613 GCA_046081085.1 Candidatus Limnocylindrus sp. | reverse complement strand
AATGCGGGCCGCCAGGCCGCTGCCGCCGCAGCGGCCGACGCCGCATCGCCATCTGCCACCTGGCTGTAGAAGTGCATCCGCTCATGATCGAGTGGCAGCTCGCCGCGCACCGCCTTTCCAGCCGTCGCGTTGCTGATGCGGTCGTACTCATCTAGCAGACGTGGAATCGCATCGGTGCCAGAGGGGTCAAAGTCGATCGCCTGGTTTGGTCGCGGGCGCAGGAAGAGGAAGCGCAGCGCGCTTGGGGGGATGGCCTCTGCCACGGCGTGTGCGGCGGCGCCGCGACCCTTTGAGGTCGACATCTTCTTCCCTCCCACATTGAGAAACTCGTACATCACGTTGATCGGCGGCTCGCGGTCAAACACCTCACGCGAAACCGCCTCACTGCGATCGCGTGATCCGCCCTTGGTTGAGAGGTCCTTGCCACACCCTTCGATCGTGATCCCCATTAGCGACCACTTCGCCGCCCACTCCACGTTGAACGGCATCTTCGCCGCGCCACCGAACGGCGCAACGCGACCTTCATGGCCGCACCCCTTCGCCCACGCCACATAGTCAGGGAGGCAGCGGTAATGAACGGTCGCGCCATCCCAATCGTCTGCGAGCGTGGTTCCAACGCGGCTGCACGACTCGCAGATCACCTGCACGGGGAGCCAGCCGGCTGGACGTTCAACGTTACTCACACGAACGTATAGGTCGCGAATCACCTGTGCCCTATCGAGTGCGATGCGCATGTAGGGATCCATCTTCCCCGTTGGGTAGATCTCAGAGAGCCAGTAGAACTCGGGTCGAATCCCAAGGCGCGCAAAGGTGGGGAAGAAGAGCGTCTCAACAAAGTGTCGCGCGTAATTGGTTGCTGTAGACCCCTCCGGTGCGGGGACGCGGGAGAGCGGAACCCCCATGTACTTCTCCACCGCATCAGGGGTGAGCAGTGCCTGAGCGTCCATGGCGTCCATGTCTTCCACGCCGTAGCGGAACTCAACGGGGACCCCACGCGCGCGCAGGGCACGCGCGATCACGTCATGAACCACTGGGCCGCGCAGGCTCCCAACATGGACAGTGCCGGAGGGCGTCTTTGAATCATTGACCACCTGCGGCCCTTGGACGCGATCGGCGAGTTCGTCTGCCCAATACATGAGCGAATCCTAGCGGTCGCCCGAGGTACGCCCCTCTCCAGCAGCCAGAGCGCGTAGGCGCGTTCGAAGTGAGCGGAGCGCCGCCTCGTCACGGACCGCCACGAAGAGGGTATCGTCCCCAGCCACCGTGCCCACGACTTCCTTGAGGTGGAGGCGATCGAGCGATGCCGCGATTGCGTGCGCACTCCCAGGAAGCGTCTTCAAGACGAGGATGGAGCCAGCCGAATCAATCTCCGCTGGGGAGTCTGAGAGGAGCGATGCGAGACGCACCTCAGCGGTCTGCTCCACGCCGGCACCCGCGGGGAGCGCGTACGCGAGCGAACCGCCGCGCTCCACCTTGGTGAGTCCGAGCTCTGTGATGTCGCGACTCAGCGTGGCCTGCGTGGCTGGAATCCCCTGCGACTTCAGGGCGGCAACCAGTTCGCGCTGTGTCCTGATTGGGCGGCGCGAGACGATGTCGCGTAGCGCCCGGTGCCGTAACTCCTTCCCTAGATCCACTGCAGACTCATTCGCTAGATCTCACCACGGGTGAGCGCCGTGCCCAGGAGGATCAACGCAAACACGATCCGATACAGCGCGAAGCTCCAGAGCTTACCGCCATTGAGAAGCCGAAGGAGGAGTCCGATCGCGGCGAGACCGCTCGCAAATGCGGCAATGGAACCGGCGGCGAGGAGTGGTGCCGCCCCCTGGAGATCGACACCGTCTGCCATAAGACCTCGAAGCTCAAGAGCTCCGGCCCCAGCGATCGCTGGCGCGCCGAGCAGGAAGCTGATTCGCGCCGCTGCATCACGACTAAATCCGAGCAGCAGCCCGCCGCTGATGGTCGCGCCAGATCGACTGATGCCGGGAATCAGTGCGAGCGCCTGCGCAACGCCGATTAGAAGTCCATCGATTGCCGAGATTCCACTGAGCGGTCGCTCAAGACTTGACGCACGATCGGCGACCCAGAGCAGCGCCGCTCCCGCCAGCACCGCGGCCGCCACAACCAACGGCGTGCGCACGCTGCTCTCAAGGAGGTCACCAGCGATCAGTCCGAAGGCCACCGCCGGTACCGTGCCGACGACGATCGCGAGTATGAGACGCTCGTCGGCACTCTCCCCACGCCGTCGTCCGAGCGAGAAGACAAATCGAAGTACGGTGCCTACGAGACGGGAGACATCACTTCGAAGCACCACGAGTACCGCAGCGAGCGTCCCCAGGTGGACGACGGCGGCAAACGCGCGCGACGCGAGGAGAGGATGGTCAATTGAGAATAGATATGGAATTGCGTAGAGGTGCGCAGACGAAGAGATCGGGAGAAACTCTGTCACCCCCTGCACCAGCCCGAGCAACAGTGCGACGAGGAGGTCGGACACGCCAGCAAGATCAAGCATCCTCACACCTACCCTTCGGGGCGCGGACGGAGCACCCCGCTGGCCTCCACCGCTCTCTGTGCACGATAGCGGTGGGCGGCACCTCCACAAAGGGGGTGCCGCCCACACGCAACCGATGCGTTCGATTCACGAGCGCCGCGCGCCCGCGTTACCCCTCGATCAGGCCGGCCCGATGAAGAGTGGTGCGAGCACAAGGGTGACCGTCGCGAGGAGCTTCACGAGCACGTGAAGCGACGGGCCAGCGGTGTCCTTGAACGGGTCGCCCACGGTGTCGCCCACCACGGCGGCGGCGTGCGCGTCGCTCCCCTTCCCGAGCACCTTACCCTTGGAGTCTTTCAGTCCTCCCGACTCGATGTACTTCTTCGCGTTATCCCATGCGCCGCCGGAATTGTTCAACACCGTGGCAAGGAGCACGCCGCTAATCGTACCGACGATGAGCAAGCCTGCGACCGCCTCATATCCGAGGAGAACTCCGACGATGACTGGGGTTGCCACCGCAACTACACCTGGCGCGATCATCTCGCGCAGCGCCGCCTTGGTGGTGATGTCAACGACGCGAGCATAGTTGGGTCGGACCTTGTAGGTCATGATCCCAGGCGACTCACGGAACTGACGTCGAACCTCAACGATGATCGACTGTGCCGTCTTCCCAACCGCTCGAATTGCGAGCGAGCTGAAGAAGTACGCAAGCATTGCTCCAATGAGTGCGCCAATGAACACATTCACATTCGCAATGTTCACCGCCTCTAGAATCGGTCGACCAGCTCGCTCAAGGATCAGGTTGACCTTGTCCAGATACGCCGAGAAGAGCAGGAACGCAGCGAGCGATGCAGATGCGATCGCATAGCCCTTGGTGAGGGCCTTGGTCGTGTTCCCTACCGCGTCGAGGCGGTCGGTGATGTGGCGCACCGACTTCGGTGCACGGCTGAACTCTGCAATCCCGCCAGCGTTGTCGGTGATCGGGCCGAACGTGTCCATGGCAAGGATGTATGCGGTGGTCATGAGCATTCCCATGGTCGCGACCGCAGTACCAAAGATTCCAAACTTGGAGACGTCCTCGCCAACGAGGCCCGAGGCGAGCGCCGCCTGCTCCCCGAACCAGTGCGAGACGAAGATCGCAATCGCAATTGAGACCGCGGTAACGAGGGTGGTCTCAAAGCCCACCGCCGTACCAGAGATGATGTTTGTTGCGGCACCCGTGCGGCTTGCGTCGGCAAGCTCGCGAACGGGTCGGTACGAGCCCGCGGTGTAGAACTGCGTGATGTACACGAAGGCAACGCTCGTGGCCAACCCAACGACGCCAGCGCCGAAGAAGTAAAGCCATGCGTCAGTTCCGCCCGTCTGCAGCATCACCGCGCAGGTGACCGCCATTCCGATCGCGGAAAGGATCGTCGTGACCCAGTAGCCGCGATTCAGCATGTTCATCGGATCCTCGTCTTCGCGACCGGTCACAAAGAACATCGCCACAATGGTGCCCACAAGCCCAAAGGCTCGGACGACGAGTGGGAAGAAGATCCAGGCCTCTGGGTTCGCCCAGCCAGCTGTAGAGGCGATCGTGAACGCGCCAACGCCCAAGATCATCGCGCCGATGTTCTCAGCCGCGGTCGATTCGAAGAGGTCAGCGCCGCGACCTGCGCAGTCGCCCACGTTGTCACCAACGAGGTCGGCGATCACGCCTGCGTTGCGGGGATCATCCTCTGGGATGCCTTTCTCAACCTTGCCAACAAGGTCTGAACCAACGTCAGCGGCTTTGGTGTAGATTCCGCCACCCAGCTGCGCGAAGAGCGCAACGAATGAGGCGCCGAAACCGTAGCCAACGATCAAGAACGGAGCTTCGGCAGGATTCGTCAGGCCGCCGAAGGCGACAAAGACGCCGTACACGCCAAGAAGCGAAAGGGCAACGACAAGGAAGCCTGAGACGGCTCCGCCACGCATCGCCACCTGGACCGCCTTCACCACGCCCTCACGTGCGGCGGCTGTGGTGCGCAGGTTCGCCTTGACGCTGATGTACATGCCGATGATCCCGGAGGCCATCGAGCAGATCGCGCCGAAGAGGAAGCTCAGTCCGGTACGAATGCCAAGCTCTACCCCGTAGATGCTCGTCTCGGCGACCTCCGCGGTCTCAAAGACCGAGATCAGCGCGCCGATAGCCACGGAACCAACCACCGCAAGCGCAGCGATCGTAAAGTACTGGCGTCGCATAAACGCGACAGCCCCTTCAAAGATGGTGCCGGCGACCTCTTGCATCGCCTTGGTTCCGCGATCACGTCCAAGGACGTTGTTCGCGAGCCAGATGGCGAAGAGGACGGCGACGATACCTGCTGGAAGAATCAGATTCTGCAGCTGGGTTGTAGTGATTTCCATTGTTCGAATACTCCTCCGATGCGTCCAGATCCGTCGCGTGGCCGCGGTGCGTGCACCGCGCTTCGGGTCGGGCGTCTGTCGGGCTACGGATCGCATTTGCGAACCGACTGGGATGGGCACCCAGTAGCGCGATGGTAGGGCTCCTCCCCGAGGAGGGTCAATCGTGGCGGCGACGCACGCAGGCCCGCCCCTATACTTCCCGCATGCGGAAGCGCCATCTCCTGATCGAGATCCTGCAGACGGTCGCGCTCACGGTGATCGCCTTCGCCCTCCTCCAAAGCTTTGTCACGCAGCCTTTTCGGGTCGAACAGACCTCGATGCAGAACTCGTTTCAGCCGGGTGAGTACGTGATGGTGGACAAGCTCACCCCACGGCTGACCGGCTTTCATCGCGGCGATGTGGTGATCTTTCACCCACCCGAGAGTTGGCCGTCCAGCAGTGACGGGACTCCGTACATCAAACGGGTCATTGGCCTCCCTGGCGAGACGATTGCGATAGGCGCGAAGGGTCTCCTAGTCAATGGGATCGCGATTGCCGAACCGTACGTGTTTCGAAACGATGGAAGCTCTGCAGATGAAGATGCAACGTGGACGCTTGGATCAGATGAGATCCTCGTCTTCGGCGATCACCGATCAAACTCTTCTGACTCTCGAGCCTACGGGCCGATCCCAACCTCCAGCGTGATTGGGCGCGCAGTCGTCCGCTACTTCCCGATTGACCAGATGAGCATCATCGGTCCA
>JBJTVF010000021.1:0-3961 GCA_046081085.1 Candidatus Limnocylindrus sp. | reverse complement strand
GTTGGAACCACGCTCGCAGACGATTGGGATGGCGCGACCGTTCACTACCGTTGCCTCCCTGACTATGTGGCGTGGGCGAAGGGGTGCGGCCATGAAGGTCGCGTTGCGCCGTTCGGTGGCGCGGCGAAGATGCCGTTCAACGTGGAGTGGGCGGCGAAGTGGTCGCTGATGGGGATCACGATCGAAGGGTGCGGCAAGGACCTCTCAACCAAGGGCGGATCACGCGATCGCAGTGAGGCGGTTTCGCGCGAGGTCTTTGACCGCGAGCCGCCGATCAACGTGATGTACGAGTTCCTCAATGTGGGCGGGAAGAAGATGTCGACCTCAAAGGGTCGCGGCGCCGCCGCACACGCCGTGGCAGAGGCCATCCCCCCAAGCGCGCTGCGCTTCCTCTTCCTGCGCCCGCGACCGAATCAGGCGATTGACTTTGACCCGTCTGGAACTGACGCGATCCCGCGCCTCCTTGACGAGTACGACCGCATCAGCAACGCAACGGCCGGAAAGGCGGTGCGCGGCGAGCTGCCACTCGATCATGAGCGGATGCACTTCTACAGCCAGGTGGCAGATGGCGATGCGGCGTCGGCCGCTGCGGCGGCAGCGGCCTGGCGGCCCGCATTTGGCCAACTCTCCCTCCTCTTGCAACTTCCTGGCGTTGATGCCGCAGCACGTGCGGCGGAAGAGAAGGGTGCTGGGCTGACGACGGACGAGCAGCAGGAGTTGGATGAACGTATCGAGGCGGCGAAGCGCTGGCTCACTGACTACGCGCCGGACGATGCACGCATCGCGGTGCGCGACGATCTCCCAGCGGATGCTGTCCGCGGACTGAGTGCGCAAGAGCGCGCCTGGCTCCTCGCCCTTGCAGACGCGGCGGATGCGGCAAAGCCAACCAGCGGCGAGGCGTGGCAGAGCCTCATCTTCAGCGCCGCCAAGGAGGGGGGCCTCCAGCCTGTGCGCGCCTTTGCGTCGCTCTACGCCGCCTTCCTCGGCCGCACCAACGGCCCGCGCGCTGGCTGGCTCCTCGCTGCACTGGATCCCACACTCGTGGTCACGCGCCTGCGCGCCGCCGCCGAGATTCAGTAGAGTGCGCGCATGAGTGGAGTACGGGCGTGAGCGTCGGCACCCAGCGACTGCGAGATGACGCTGACCGTCTGCGCGCGGGCGCGATCGCAAAGCGCGAAGACCCCGCTGTCGTTGACGCCGCGCTCGCCGCCGACGCGAGCCGTCGCGAACTCTCGGTCAAGGTTGACGCCCTCCGCGCCGAGCGGAAGAACATCTCTGCTGAAGTTGGTGCTCTCCTCGCCGCCGGCACCGCCAAGGACGACGCGAAGGTGGTCGCCGGAAAGGCGGCCTCGCAGAAGATCGCCGATCAGTTGACGCAGCTCGAAGATCAGCTCGCAACGGCGGAGGCGGCGCTCGAAGATGCGCTCCTTCGAATTCCGAACCCGCCCGACGAAGATATCCCAGTAGGTGGCGCTGAGGCGAACCGGAGCATCCGCACGTGGGTGCCGAAGGGGCACCCTGGAATCCCTGCAGACGGGGGTGCGCCGGCAACGGCGCCAGCACCGGAGCACGACACAGTGGCCGAACGACTCGGCATCTTCGATTTAGAGCGCGGTGCAAAGGTGGCGGGCGCCGCCTTCCCTGCGTATCGCGCGGATGGCGCAGCGCTGATTCGCGCGCTGATCAATCTCTTCCTCGATACACATGTGCGTGAGAACGGCTTCACGGAGATTTGGTCGCCGATCCTGGTGAATGAGGCTTCCGCTCGAGGTACCGGACAGATCCCTGACAAGGAAGATCAGATGTATGTGGTCGGGCGTGATGGCCTCTACCTTGCGCCAACCGCCGAGGTTCCTGTGACGAACCTGCATCGCGACGAGATTCTCGATGGAGCGCAACTGCCGATTCGATATGCGGCGTACACCCCGTGCTTCCGTCGGGAGGCCGGCGCCGCCGGCCGCGAGACGCGCGGCATCCTCCGCCTACATCAGTTCGACAAGGTGGAGATGGTCAGCTTTGAGCGACCAGAGGACTCGCGCGCTGCGCTCGAGTGGCTCACTGAGCGCGCTGAGATCCTGCTCCAGCGACTTGAACTTCCGTACCGCGTGCTGTTGATGGCGACGGGGGACATGGGCTTCGTCCAGATGCGCAAGTACGACCTTGAGGTCTGGGCGGCGGGATCGAAGCGTTGGCTCGAGGTCTCGTCCTGCTCCAACTTTGGCGACTATCAGGCGCGCCGCATGGCAATTCGCCACCGCAGCGAGCCAGGCGCAAAGCCCGAGTTGGTTCATACGTTGAACGGCTCTGGCCTCGCCATCCCGCGTGTCTTGGCGGCACTGTTGGAGAACGGTGCGCAGCCGGACGGGAGTGTCAAGCTTCCCGCCGTTTTGCATCCGTATTTCGGAGGTCGCACTCACCTTCGCCCATCCGCACCGCGCTGAGATACGCGCCAGCATGATCCACCCAGCCAACTTCACCACGAAGGCTAACTTGATTGCGCATCTTGATGCTGCTCGGCGCACACTTGATGCTGCGATTTCAGCAACGCGCGAAGACTCCTGGAACGAGCGCGTCGATGGCGACGCAACCAGAACGGTGTTGCTCGCCCACATTGAGTGGTGGGAGCGTCGTGGCAGCTACGAGATCGGTGTGATGAAGAGCGGCGGGACGCCCCACCGCTCTGCAGAGTCGCTTGATCAATTGAATGCCCGTATTGACCGCGAGAACGCGACGCGCGAAGCGGCGGAGGTGATCACCTCTGAGGCTGGCGCCTGGTGGGAGCTCCGCTCCCTGGTCCTCACACTCAGTGAGGGGGAGCTCTTTGATGAACGTGCCTTCCCCGCTCTTGAGGGCGAATCTCTGCAGGAGCTGGTCCAACAGGAGAGCAGCTCGCACTGGGCCGACCACATCAAGCACTTCGGCTGAGCGGCAACCCCGCATCCGATAGACTGCGCAGCGGAGGGGTGCCGGAGTGGTTGAACGGAGCTGTCTTGAAAACAGCCCAGGCTGGTAACGGTCTGCGGGGGTTCGAATCCCTCCCCCTCCGCCAATTTGCAATGATCGTTTATGTGGCAGAAAATAAAGGCATGGAACAAACATTGATGACATCAAAAGATGTTGTTGATCTCTACACCGAACTTGAGACTTCGGGAATTAAGATTTGGGTAGACGGCGGTTGGAGTGTTGACGCGCTACTGGATAAACAATTGCGACCTCACAAAGATATCGATATTGCAATCCAGTGGAAAGATGTACCAAGACTTCGAGAAATTTTAACCGCGCAAGGGTATGAACAAGTCAAAGAAGATAGTCAGTGGAATTTTGTCCTTCGAGACGATAAGTCACACGAGGTAGACGTTCATGCTTTCGTTTACGACGACACAGGAAACATTGTTGAAGGCATCATGTATCCAACAGAATCCTTAACGGGTACAGGAACGATTGATGGTCAACCAGTAAGATGTATCTCGCCTAGATATATGGTTGATTTTCTAGCTCCATATATCTCTAAATGGCCAGAAAAATATGTGCCAGCCGTCTCCGCACTTTGTGAAAAATATGGATTGGAACTTCCCAAGGAATATAGTGAGTTTACCAAACCAGGGCAAACAAAATAGATTATGGAGTATCTTTCAGGATTACAATTGAGGAGGGGTGCCGGAGTGGTTGAACGGAGCTGTCTTGAAAACAGCCCAGGCTGGTAACGGTCTGCGGGGGTTCGAATCCCTCCCCCTCCGCCAGAACATAGGGAATTCCCCAAAACAGTGGAAAGGGTTATAGATGCGAGCAATAACTCAAAGAGAGTACGGATTGGACTCCTTCGCTTTATCAGAAATACCAACGCCCAAGATTGATACAGAGCAAATTTTAGTAAAGGTGGAGGCAGCCAGCGTCTACGCCGCCGTCCTTCATCTAACAACAGCAGATATCTCCCTTGTTAGATTGTTTGCAGGGCTTCGTA
>JBJTVF010000020.1:0-18517 GCA_046081085.1 Candidatus Limnocylindrus sp. | reverse complement strand
GCACTGGTGAGCAGCGCCTCAGATGGCGCGATCACCACAGGGAAGCGACTGAAGCGCACACTTGAGTCCGCAGCGGAGCAGTAGGAGGCGGCGTGGCCCCAAAGAGAGCGGTTGATCCTCGGGACCCTCGACGCGGTCTCCGTGGTCTCGACGTCCCGGTCATCCCTGGGAGCGAGCCACCAGACCCTGAGCGCGCCGCCGAACAGGAGCGACGCGGGCTCTTCGGCGTGAAACTGATCGTGGGCGGGCTCGTGGGTACGGCCATCATCTTCACGATCCTCGACATCATCGCCCAGCGAATCGGGGCGTAGCCTCAGCGCAGAAAGGTTGGCATGAGCAGCTCACAGTTCGCCGCAACCGCCGCTGAACGGTTTCCAAAGGGACTCCCCTCCGCCACCGTTGATGCGGCACTGATGAAGAAGATTGGTGCGGAGGCGGCGGACGATCTGGTGCAGCTGATCCGTGCCGAAAGCGTCAACCCGCCGGGGAACGAGACGCGTGCGGCGAAGGTGCTCATTGAGCTGCTGAAGCGCGAAGGCCTTGAGCCAGAGTTCTACGAGCCACTCCCTGATCGAGGCAATGTCAGTGTCCGGCTGCGAGGGAGCGCCTCCGCCGCGAATCCGAAACTCGATCCACGCGACAAAGAGAGTGGCGCACTTCTCCTCTTCGCCCACCTTGACGTGGTCCCCGCCAACCAAGACGGCTGGACGGTGAATCCGTTTGAAGGCGTCGTCAAGGACGGCTACGTCTGGGGGCGTGGCGCCGTCGATATGAAGGGGGCGCTCGCGGTGCAGGTGGGCGTGATTCGACTCCTCTGTGCGCGCGCACGGGCCGCGGGGCTCAACCCCGCGAAAGATCCGATCCCTGGCCTGAAGCGCGACATCATCCTCACCGCCACTGCTGACGAAGAGACTGGCGGTGAAGACGGGATCGCGCTGGTGCTTCGCGATCGGAGACACTGGCTGGACGCTGCGGTCGGGCTCACAGAGGCTGGTGGTATGACGATCACCGCCGCGGGTCGTCGCATCTATCCGCTCCAGGTCGCTGAGAAGGGCTTCGCTCGCTTCAACATCACCGTCAGCGGTCGCTGGGGGCACGCCTCCATGCCAGATAGTGACAATGCACTACTCCGTGCCGCACAGATCGTTGAGCGCGTCTCCGTCCCTGGTCCTGTGCAGTTCGTCAAAGAGAACGAGGCCCTCATTGGCGCGCTCCGCGCCGCTCTCCCTGAGGCTGCCGTCGCTCGGCTGGAGCGCCTCCTGGCGGAAGAGACCTTCAGCGACGCAGCACCACTGAACAGCGAAGCGCCGACCGCTGGCTGCGCCCCTGAGCTGCTCCGCGCGCTGCGCGCCGTCCTCCGCGACACCTTCGCGCCAACGATCATCGCCTCAGGGATCCGCTCCAACGTCCTCCCCGGTTCCGCAACGCTGACGGTCGACAGCCGAATCCTTCCTGGAACAACACGCGCCCAGGCGCAGGCGAACATGCTGGAGCGGATCGGTGCGGATCTTGCACCGTTTGTGAAAGCTGATCTCACAGAGTTTGGCGCTGCAGTGAGCAACCCAATGGATCATCAGATTCTCGGCATTGCATCGGCAGCAATTCGTGCGCGAGATTCGGAGGCCATCTTGATGCCAGCGGTTGCGCCGTACGCCACCGACGCAAAGATCACCGTGCCCGCCGGTATTCCAACCTACGGTTTCTCTCCATACCTGCTTGATCCAAAGGAGCGATTCATGGAGCGCTTCCACGGCGTTGACGAGCGCGTCTCGCAAGAGGCGCTCGCATGGGGTGTGGAAGTGCTCTACGACGTCACGATGGGGTACGCGGGGGAGTAACCGGCGCACGCGTTGCTAGCGCGGCAACTGCTGCCGCTACAAGTCCGCGTTCGGCAGCGGGGAGTCTGCGCACCAGGCCAACGAACTGCTCGGCACGTCCGCGATCGATCGCTGTGAGCAACGACTCACCCGCCGCGGCGAGTAGGTGCACACGCCTGCGCCTGTCCTCAGTCGGGATCACGCGCAGGAGCTTCCGTGTCACAAGCCCCGCAACAAGGCGACTCGTGGCGGAGTGCGATCGGCGGAGTTCCGCAGCGATCTCGGCGATGTTGCGCGCGCGGCCATCTGCTAGGAGATAAAGCACCGCAACCTGGGCGAGCGACAGATCGGTCGGAGCCAACTGCTGAGCCGTAGAGAGGACGAGCTCACGCCAAAGCCTGCGAATCGAGATGATGCGACCCCCGATCTCCCCGAGACTCTGCCGCCGCCGCGCCACCTCGTCGATGCCGCTGCTGAGTGGTGCGCGCCCAACACCAGCGATTCGGCTCCGGAGTTCACCCGCAGCACGAGAGAGGTCGGGTAATCGGCGCCGCTTATTTGTATGCATATACGCATACAATACACCCCTCCCTTGGGCGACCCCTCTACGATGCGCGCATGTCCCCGATCACGACTTGGATCTTCCCTGGGCAGGGCTCGCAGGCGGTCGGCATGGGTCGCGAGGCTCTCGCCACCTCCCCAGCCGCACGCGCCGTCTTGGCCGAGGCGGAAGCGGCGCTCGGAGAGAAGATCGGCACGGTGATTTCGGATGGTCCGGCAGACACCCTCGAGCGAACGGAGCAAGCACAGCCGGCGATCCTGATTATCTCCATCGCACTTCTTGAGGCGGCGCGTGAGCGAGCCGCAGCGCGTGGCGAATCGCTAGAGACGCCGATCTTCGCCGCAGGTCACTCCGCTGGTCAGTACGCCGCCGCCGTTGCGGCAGGTGCGCTCAGCATCCGTGACGCAGTGAAGCTTGCGCGGATGCGCGGCCAACTGATGCAATCATCAGGTGGCGGTCGACCAGGTGCAATGGCGGCGATCCTCGGGCTCCCTGAATCTGAAGAGTCGCGCATCGTCGCCGAAGGTGCGGCGCGCGGCGTCCTCGTCCTTGCGAATCGAAACTCACCAGGACAGATCGTGCTCTCTGGTGAGGTTGCCGCCATTGACCACGCCATTGCGGCGGCATCTGCCGCCGGTGCGAAGCGCGCCGTGCGACTGCAAGTCAGCATCGCCAGCCACTCCCCACTCATGGAGGAGGCGGCGGCCGGGATGCGCGCGGCACTCGAATCCGTCACTGTCCACGACCCGAAGATCACGTTGCTCACCAATGCAAACGCAGCGCCGATTCGCACCGCTGCGGAGTTGCGGCGCGAACTCTCTGATCATTTGACGACCGGCGTTGACTGGATCGCCGCGATCGGCGCCGCTGCCGCCGCCGGAACGCAACGCTACGTAGAGGTAGGTTACGGCCGCGTCCTCAGTGGGCTCGTGAAGCGCATCCCGTTGGCAGCCGGCGCAGAGATCGTCTCGATCGATGATCTTCCGCTTACTGCAGCGGTCGTTTCGTAAGGAGGCCAAATGCGAGAGGCAGATCACACCCGTCGCGTCGTCATCACTGGCCTCGGCATCGTCTCGCCAATCGGCAACGACCCAGCGAGCGTCTGGACGTCGTTGACGGAGATGAAGAGTGGCCTTGGGCGCATCACGCACTGGGATCCAACGTCATATTCGCCATATGTGGTCGCCGGTGAGATCAAAGGCTTCGACGCTTCCGCCTGGCTCGATCCCAAGTCCGTCCGCCGCACGGGACCTGAGATCCACTGGGGGGTGGCCGCCGCCAAGCAGGCACTGAAGGACGCAGGCCTAGAGATCACCGACGCGAATCGCGAAGAGGTCGGTGTTGTCTTCGGTTCTGGCGCTGGTGGGCAAGAGCTCTTCATTGACAACCAGATGGCATGGAAAGAGCGAGGGCATCGCATCGTTTCGCCAACGTTCATTGCGCACGGCCTGGTCGACAGTACCTCAGGGATGATCTCGATCGAGACGGGGGCGGTCGGTCACAACATGGCCGTCGTCTCCGCCTGTGCCACGGGGACGCACGCGCTGGGAGAAGCGACTGAAGCGATCAAGCGCGGCGACGTCACCGCCGTCATCTCAGGCTCCACGGAGAATCCACTGATCGAGGTGGCGCATATCGGCTTCATGAACATGCGCGGCCTCGGCGCACCGCGCGACGGCGAAGGTCCTGCGAGTGCGTCGCGACCTTTTGATGTGGATCGCGCCGGCTTCGTCTTGGGCGAAGGTGCGGGTGCGTTCATCGTGGAAGACCTTGAGTTTGCCAAGGCGCGCGGCGCGACAATCTACGCAGAGGTGGTTGGCTACGGCTCATCAGCCGACGCCCATGACATGATCCAGCCCGTTGAAGGTGGCGCGGGCGCTGCGCGCTCCATCAAGTGGGCGCTGCAACGTGCCAAGGTTGACTCCTCTGAGATCGACATGATCAACCCGCATGGGACGAGCACGCCGGTAGGCGATGCCCGCGAAGCGCTCGCCTTCCACAGCGCACTCGGGGCACGCGCGGCACAGATCCCAATCTCCGCCACGAAGTCGCTGACCGGACACCTGATGGGCGCAGCCGGCGCCGTCGAGGCGATCTTCACCGCCCTCTCCCTCCACCATCAGACGATCCCAGGGACGCTGAACACGCGAAACGTTGACCCTGGGTGCAACCTGACGCTGGCCCTCGAAACGCGCCAGGCACCCCTGCGCGCCGCCATCAGCAATAACATCGGGCTCGGCGGACATAACGGCGCCGTGGTGTTGCGACGCTGGAGCGGCAAGTAGGAGGCGAAATGGCAGAGCAGAGCGCACCACGAAGCGACGCCCAGCGCGCCGTCATCACCGGCTACGGCGCGATCACGCCGATCGGCAACAGCGCCGCAAGCTACTGGTCGGCGCTGACTGCGGGTACATCTGGCGCCGGTCGAATCACGCACTTCGATCCATCAACGAATGAGGTCCAGATCGCCGCGGAGGTCAAGGACTTCGACCCAACGAAGACGATGGAGATGAAGATGGCGCGTCGCATGAGTCGCTTCGTGCAGTTTGCGGTTGCAGCCGCAACCGAAGCGATGGAGCACGCTGGCCTTGCCAACATCCACGAGTGGGAGCCAGAGCGACGTGATCGCGTGGCCACGGTGATCAACACCGGTGGTGGTGGCATCGAGCAGGTCACCATGGGAGCCGACGCCTTCCGAGAGAAAGGCGGACGCTTCGTCAGCGCCTTTGCAATCCCCGCCCTCAGTCCGAGCATGGGCGCGTGCATGGTCAGCATGAAGTACGGCCTCACTGGTGCCGCGATCACGCAGGCCGCCGCCTGCGCCACGGGCGTCCTCGCCTTTCAAGATGCACTGCGACTGATCCGCAGCGGCGAAGCGGACGTTGTGATTGCCGGCGGCGTAGAGGCGCCGCTCCTCCCTATGGCATTTGCAGCGCTCGGCAACATGGGCGCACTGAGCAAGCGCAACGACGAGCCGACGCGAGCCAGCCGACCTTTTGACAAGAACCGCGACGGCTTCCTCTTCGGCGAAGGTGGCGCGGTGTTCGTTGTTGAATCACTTGCACATGCCCAAGCGCGGGGCGCCACCATCCACGCCGAGCTGCTCGGTGCGGGCGCAACCGCCGACGCCTTCCACATCTCAGCACCTGAGCCAACCGGCCGCGGCGCCGCCGCCTCCATGTCAAAAGCAATCAAAGACGGCGGCGCACAGGTCACGGATGTCAGCTACATCGTGGCGCACGGCACCAGCACACCGCTCAACGATCTGACCGAGACGAAGGCAATCAAGCGCGCCCTTGGTGAGCACGCCTACAAGATTCCAATCAGCTCGCCAAAGAGCATGGTCGGCCACCTCCTGGGCGGCGCCGGCGCCGTCGCCGGCCTCGCCGCCATTAAGGCAATCGAAACCGGCACCATACCTCCAACGATCAACCTAGAGACGCCAGACCCCGACTGTGACCTTGATTACGTCCCAAACACCGCGCGCACCGGCCAGCCAGTCGACCGCGTCCTCATTAACGGCTTCGGATTCGGTGGGCAGAACGCCTCGGCTCTCTTCGGAAAGCTGACTGGCTAGCTCAGCCTGCGGAACCGCTGAGCGATCTTTCGCAAAAGTTCACGAACTCCTAAGCCAAGCACTCTGAGAGCCAGAAGCACGAGCGGGCGTACCCCAAGGCGCGCAGAACGTACCGCTGCCGCAAGGTGCCTCGCTTGATCTTGAGGCGTGGTCTTTCTTGGGGTGCCAAATCCATCCATAACGCCTGGCACAAAGCCTTCATGAACAGCGGTCCTAGATGAAGTCAGTCCGAGCGCACGCAGCTGGCCATATAACGCGTGCGCAAGGATGCTCGAGCGCCGTTCGTCTTCATTGCTAGCAGATTGGCTTACTTGATTGAACCTGTTTCTGTCGACGATAAGTTCATCTAAGTTGCCAAGAATGTTTGCTCCAGATTTTTGAAGCTCTTTAACGATCCGCGTTGACTCGGCAACGCAGAGGTCAGCATACTTTGCTGGAACTCGGCCAGTATTGGAACCGTCAGACTGAACACCATGCTCAATTTGGGGGACCGCACCGCGGGTCACCGCGATGTACCTAAGTTCGGGTGGCACCCCATGCTCTTCGGCCAACAAGTTGAAACGCCGAATCCCCTCCACAGTCACTCCATCAAGTGACACATTCCGCACATGTCGACTTGAACCGAGAGAGCCCTCTTCCGCACCAATGAGTGACTCCATATTGCGCAGGAGACGGTCAGGGTCTGCATCATCTATGCAGATAGCGGTGACGGCGCGCTGACCGAAGACTTCCCCCCAACGCTGAACTAGCTCATCGTGCCGGTGCTGATGCCAGAATCTCGAGCCATAAGAGTTGGTGCTTGGCGAAAATATCAGCTCCAGCCATTCAGCGAAGGAATATGTCGCACCTTCTATGACATTCTGCTTCCAACGAGATGGCAGTATTCTGTCGAGCGACCGCAGCGCAATAACAATTTGATACTCGGCACCAGGCAACTCCTGGGAGATGGTCCTAATTTGTGCTGGAGTGGCCGCTGCGAACCATTCGCTTGAGACGACTATAGTGGACTCAATCGAATCCTTTATCTCCTTCAGGAGCTGCTTCCAGGCCGACGCCGGCACCTGTCGACCCGTAGTCCGGTCTCTTCGTCTCGTTACCCACATCGCTGCAGCCGAGGACTGCGTCCCACTGCCAGCATATCGAATCCCCATTCGCTTAAGGTCGTCACGGTGGTGGTGCAGGGCGTCTTGCAACGTCGTAGACCCAGTCTTCGGGGGACCAATGTGGATAACCACTCGTCGATTCATTAGTTCACTATACGGTACGTCGTAATCATCTGACGACGTTTCGAAGTTCAGGAAGCAACGCGCCGATCTCCATGACGGCGCGTTCGTTGATTGGGTTCGCAATGACAATGATCTCGTCTGCGCCGGCGGCGGCGAACTTCGCAAGCTGAGCAACAATTTCACTCGCACTCCCTTCCACAGGAGGGAGCTCCTCTCCGAGCGGACGCTCCATTGACGCAGGATCCGTGCGTACTAGCACGCAGACGCTTCGGCGAAGGCTATGTGGGTCGCGCCCGACTGCGCGTGCTGCCTCGTCAATCTCTTGGATTAGCGCACCGAGCTTTGCCGGGTCATTGCCGTAACTCGCATACCAGGTGTTCCATACCGCCACATCGCGCAGTGTCGCCGCGAGCATTCGCGGCCCGTTGCTCCCGATCATCAACGGAATTGGCGCGACGAGTGGCGGCAAGAGAACCGAGTCGCTAACTGAGAAGTACTCGCCAGCAAACGTCACGCGCTCACCGCGCACAAGCGGCGCGATGATCTGGAACGCTTCACAGAAGCGACTCACCCGATGATCGTATGGCAGCCCAAATGCCGTGTAATCCGGCTCGTTCCACCCCGCGCCGAGGCCGAACATCAGTCGCCCACCTGAGATCTCTTGCACCGCAGCCGCCTGCTTCGCCAACACCGCAGGCGGATGAAATGAGGCGCACGCAACGAGTGGCCCAATCTCAACGCGCGATGTGACGGCGGCAACCGCTGCAAGTGTTGACCAGCACTCATGCGGACCACGCTCGGGCCGGCCGTCGTTCCGGTAGAGAAGGTGATCGCCCACCCAGAGCGAATCGAATCCGCTCTCCTCGGCGGCAACAGCGATCGCTCGGAGCTCGGGCCAGCGCACGACGCGCTCGACCTCCGGAAGCTGGATGCCGATGCGAAGCGCGTTGGTGCTCACGCCCCGTACGTTAAGGGACGCGCTATGCGCTTAGTCTGATCCGTCGCAGCCGAAGCGAGTTCGCCACCACGCTCACGCTAGAGAGGCCCATGGCGGCGGCGGCGAACACGGGGTCGAGACCGATGCCGAAGGCGGGGAGGGCGAGCCCAGCGGCGAGAGGGACGAGAAGCAGGTTGTAGCCGAAGGCCCAGGCGAGATTCTGACGGATCGTCCGGGTGGTTGCGCGGGCGAGATCGACGAGGGCGACGACGGCACTCGGGCTGCCACTGGAGAGGGTTGCCGAGGCGGCGTCGCTCGCGACGTCGGTGCCGCCGCCCATCGCGATTCCGACGTCTGCTGCGGCGAGCATCGGCGCATCGTTGATCCCATCCCCTACGGCGCCAACGCTTCCTTCCTGCTCGCGGATCTTCGTCAGCGCCTCCGCCTTTCCGCTTGGCAGCGTGCCACCGATCGCACGTTCAGGCGCAATGCCGAGCTGCCTCGCGACCGCATCCACAACTTCTTGCCGATCGCCAGAGACGATCCACGAGGTCACCCCGCGACGTGCAAGTGCGCCGATCGCCTCCGCCGCTTTGGAACGGACGCGGTCGGCGAGACTGATCACCCCCGCGGCTCGCTCATCTACCAACACATAGAGCGGCGTGTGGCCAGCCTGCGCTTCGGCCGCTGCGATTTTGTCAAGGTGTGCCGAGGCGGCGCGGTCAACACTCTCTGCTAGGTTTCGATTCCCCACCACGACACGTCGACCGTCCACGGTTGCGCGAAGGCCACGACCTGCTTCGATGACGATTTCCTCGGTGATCGCAAGCGTTAGGTTGCGCGCGCGCGCCGCAGCGACTACGCCGCGCGCGAGCGGATGTTCGGAACGCGCCTCGGCCGATGCTACGAGCGCAAGTAAGGCTTCATCTCGATCGGCAAACTCACCGCCCTCCAGTGGACGGATGCTCGCGAGCGCGAGGTCGCCCGTAGTTAACGTGCCGGTCTTGTCCCAGACGACCGCCTTCATCTTGCCAGCACTCTCCAGCAGTGCCGCGTCGCGGACAAGGATTCCCGCCTCTGCGCCACGTCCCATGCCAACGATCACGGCGGTCGGTGTTGCGAGGCCCATTGCGCACGGACAGGCAACCACCAGAACGGCGATTGCGGTGGCAACCGCACGCACCAGCTTTGGCTCTGCGCCGAAGAGATACCAGCCGATGAAGGTCAGGATCGCAATCAGGATGATCGTAGGGACGAAGATCTCGGAGATGCGGTCGGCAAGGCGCGCAATAGCGGGCTTGGACGCCTGTGCGCGCTCCACGGCCGCCACGATGCGAGCGAGCGTGGTCCCTTCCCCGACGGCGGTAGCGCGGATCACGAGCGTTGCGTCAGTGATCAGCGCACCTGCAACGACGCGACTCCCCTCGCCGCGCTCCACTGGGGACGATTCGCCGGTGAGGAGTGACTCGTCGACAGATGCGCGACCGGAGACGATCACACCGTCAACGGGGATGCGTGCCCCTGGCCGCACCAGCAGCAGGTCTCCCGCGATCACGCTGGTGCGCGGCACAGTTCGACCTTCGGTTGCATCTGCACTTGCGAGCAGCTCCGCGCTTTCGGGTCGAAGCGCGAGCAGGCTCCGCACCGCACTCGTCGATGCATCTTTGGCACGCGCCTCGAGCCATCGTCCCAGCGCAACAAAACCAAGGATCAGCGCCGCGGCATCCCAGGTCGCATGAGCAGGAACTCCGATGCGCATCAGCTGATCATGAAAGAGGGTGATCACGACCGACCACCCCCACGCAGAGGTTGTGCCGAGACTGACGAGTGTCTCCATCGTGAGACTCCCGTGTCGGAGTGCACGAAGCGCACGTGAGTGGAATCTCCATCCCACGCCAAACTGCACGATCGTGGTTGGAAGGATCAGGATCCAATTGATGCGCTCCATGGAGATCAGGAACCAGGGCTGAAGCATGATCGCCATGGCGACGAGGCCAAAGACCGTCGCTCCAATGCCGTCGCGCAGCAGCGCACGCTTCTCGCGCTCGCGTGCCGCAATGCGTGTCGACTCCATCGCCTCCCGTGCGGCTTCGCGCTCACCCTCACTTGCACGCCCCGCAAGCTCAAGTGCAGCGGTGGGCACTTCATAGCCCGCGTTGGAGATGATCTGCGCGAGATCTGCCGCACCTGTCAGCTCCGGGAGGTAGCGAATCGTTGCGCTCTCAGTGGCGAGATTCACGCTCACCTCGCTGACGCCGTCCGCCTTGCGTAGAAATCGATCGATGCGATTGACACACGAGGCGCAGGTCATGCCGACGATCGGGAGGGCGATTTCGGCCATCTCGCTCGTCCGTTCGCTCGTGGGTGCGATGCTGTGCTGCATACTCCTGGGGAGTATACCGCGACGCGGCGCGCTATGCTCCCACCATGAGGCGGGTGGCGAACGGTACGGCGCACGTGATCAACTGGCGCAGCCCCTGGGGGCTGCTCCCCGTGCTGCTCATGAACGGGCGCATCCGCGCGATCGCCCTTGATCCCCGGGCCTCGACGTTCATGGCTGAGCCCACCCATGATCAACGTCCAGCCGGGCCAATTCGCACGGCGACCGAGGTTTCGCGACTGCTCCGAAGGGCGCTGGCAGGTCAGGCCCCTGCTCGCGAAATCCTCGCCGCCTGCGACCTCACCAGTGCGACGCAGTTTGAGCGCAGGGTGTACACGGCACTCTCGAAGGTGCGCAAAGGGAGTGTTGTCAGTTACGGAGCGCTTGCTGCTACTGCTGGCTCGCCGCGCGCTGCGCGTGCGGTCGGTTCGGCCCTCGGCAAGAATCCAATCCCAATCCTGCTCCCCTGCCATCGCGTTGTCGCGTCCAACGGCATTGGTGGATACGGAGGATCTGCTGACAGAGGGTGGCGTCCCGCTGGTCAAGACCCAATCAAGTTTAAGCGCGCGCTCCTTGCGAGCGAAGGGGTGCTGATTCGCTGATCGTTACGCGTGCAGCGTGGAGCCGTAGATCCCGAGCACCACACGGGCTCGTGGCATCTCATGGAAGATGAGTCCGATCTCTCCCTGTTGAACGAGTCCTTCGATCAGCTTCGCCTCACGCTCTGGTAGCCCAACCCAGGCGTCACCATCAGGCGTCTTGATCTTCACCGTCAGATCTTCATCGCCTGGGAGCGCATACGTTCGACGAATCTCATGAATCGGCACATACGGACGAGCCTTCGCCATGCGACGAAGCTGCGCGGCCGTCGCCTGCTTCTGTTGCTGGGCGGGCGGATTGACTGCTGGAGCGTCGCTCATCCTGGCACCACGTACAGGTCGCGCCGCGTGTTGTTGAGTTGATCGACCGCCGTCTCCCCGCAGAGCACGATGTCTTCGATGCGCGCGCCGTTCACGCCCTCAACGTAGATCCCTGGCTCAATGCTGAACGCGTGGCCGGGTACGAGCAGTGTTGCGTTCCCTTTCACGATGTACGGATCTTCATGCTCTTCCAGGCCAATCCCGTGACCGGTGCGATGGAAGAAGCGCTCGCCGAGTCCCGCACCGTCGATCACGGCGCGCGCCGCCGCGTCGACCGACTCGCAGCTGACGCCGGGCTTGACGTGATCTGTTGCCGCCTGGTGCGCGCGCTTCAGAATCTCGTAGCGATGCAAGAAGTCATCCGTTGGCGGTACTGCGTTGCCAGCCCCCGTCACCCAAATCGTACGCGTGGTGTCAGAGCCGTAGCCACCAAACTGGCCGCCAATGTCCAGCACAATCGCGTCGCCCGCCTCAATGACCTTTGACGAAGCCTCGTGATGTGGAGATGCAGAGTTCTTCCCTGAGCCGACAATGGCAAAGGACGCAACTTCGTGTCCGGCGCCAGTGAGTCGCTCACGAACCTCGCGCGCAACGTCGTTCTCCGTCCGGCCCACGAGCCTCCCGCTTGTGATCGCCGTGACAACGCTATCCACTGCGCGACCAGCAGCACGAAGGAGTGCCGCCTCTTCCGCCGACTTGACCGTTCGCAACCGTCCGATCACCTCTGACGCAAGGCGCAACACTGGGCGTGATGAACCTGCCGTGAGCGCGCTCTCAATGCGCACCACGAATGTTGCCCAGAGCCGATCGGAGAGCGCAACGCTGAGCGGCGCGCTCCCGCCGCGCGCGCCTGCGCGAACGGCACGTGCAACGAGTGCAATCGGATCATCTGTTTCGCCAAACGGAACGGTGGCAACGGAGCCGCCGCGCATCGCCGGCGCGTCGCCCGCCATGCCGGCCTCTAAGCGCGGCACGATCAGCGTTGCCTCGCCACGGGCTGGGACCACCAGCATCGTCAGTCGCTCGAGCGCGGGAGCCGCATATCCCGTGAGATAGCGCATGTCCGCACCGAAACCAATTAGCGCAGCATCCAGACCCGCGTCGTTGACCGCATCTCGTGCGGCGGCAAGGCGCGCGGCGTAAGCGTCAGGTCCGATGAGTCGCGCCTCGAGCGCGTGTCCGGCACCAAGTCCAGGTGTTGCAGCGTCGTACGCCGCGCTGATCTCCGCGCTTCGATCACTCATGATGCAACGCCTCCCCCGCTCCTTGGCGCCTCCAGGCTCCCCACGGCGGGGAGTGGCAGGTCCAGTAACTCTGCGAGGATCGCATGTCCGCGCTCAAAGAGTGCGCGATACGGCATCACGCGCAGCGCCCCCGCCCCTAACAGCGCCGTCCGGAGTTCTGGGTCGTCATGTTGGGCCACGGCGAGCGTTCGGCCGACTCGTGCAGCAGACCTAACGGCGCCCACTGGCTCAAATCCACGAGTTGTGGTGTCAATGGCAATCAGGTCTTCGTCGCGGAGCGGCTCGAGCGACGCCAGTTCGTCAACGCTCTTCAGCATCACCACATCTGCGCCGAGCGTACGACCTTGGCCGGCGAGCCGCGTTGCCCAAATCAGATCATCAGCGAGGATGTAGAGGCGTGGCGCCCCGCGCGCCGCTTCGCTCAAGAGACGGTCCAGGTCTCCCCGGCGGCGAGGAGCTTCTGCAAGTCAGCTGGTCCCTTCGCGGCACGCGCCGCCTTGGCGCTCTCAACTTGCTCAACGAGAAGCTGATCGTGCGTTGGTCGTGGCACGCGGCGGAAGACGCCAACAGGGACAGGGAAGTCTGGCCACCACATGCGGCTCAAGATCTGCGTGCGCGTGGCGTCTGGATCAGCCTCATCGTGCACCCAGAGATCGGCAAGAGTGATGCCGTTCTCGCCGATCGTCACAACCTCTGGCTGCAAACCGTTCAGGCGAATCCCCTTCTTCTTTTCGGCGCCGAAGAGCATCGGCTCGCCGTGCTTGAGCACGAGCATGCGGTCCTCTTTCACGGACTTGTCCGTGAAGTCGCGCCACGCGCCGTCGTTAAAGATGTTGCAGTTCTGCAGCACCTCCAAGAATGCGGCGCCGCTATGTTCGCCTGTGCGATGCATCATCTCCTGCAGGTGCTCTGAGTGAGTATCAACGGATCGAGCGATGAAGCTCGCCTCTGCCGCTGCAACAAGGTTGAGCGGGATGATCGGCGTCTCAATGGTGCCCATCGGCGTTGACTTGGTCTTCTTGCCGATCGGCGACGTTGGCGACGCCTGGCCCTTGGTGAGACCGTAGATACGGTTGTTGAACATGATCATCTTCATGTCCACGTTGCGGCGCATGGCATGGATCAGGTGGTTGCCGCCAATGGAGAGTGCGTCACCATCGCCCGTGATCACCCAGACCATCAGGTCCGGTCGCGCTCCCTTGAGACCGGTGGCAATCGTGGCGGCGCGTCCGTGAATGGTGTGGAAGCCGAAGGTGTTCATGTAGTACGGAAGACGGCCAGAGCAACCGATTCCGGAGATGAAGACGATCTTCTCCTTGGCGACGCCAAAGTCAGGCATGGTCTTCTGTGTCTGGGCCAGGATGGAGTAGTCGCCGCACCCAGGGCACCAACGCACATCCTGATCGGACTCAAAGTCCTTCTTGGTCAAGACTGGGAGTTCGCTCTGAGTCACTGGCCCACCTCCACACTTTCACCGAGCAGCGATTCGGCCTTCGCTTCGATCTCGCCGATCTGGAACGGCTTGCCGCGAACAAGATTGAAGCCAACGATGTCTACCAGGTACTTGGCACGCAGCAGCATGCGCAACTGGCCAAGGTTCAACTCCGGCAGCAGCACGCGCTTGAAGTTGCCCAGGATGCCCGCAAGGTCTTGAGGAAGCGGATTGAGATAGCGCAGATGGGCGTGGCTGACTCGCTTGCCGCGCTCGCGCAGTCGCTCAACCGCCGAACGGATGGAACCGTAGGTGGAGCCCCAGCCGAGGATCAACAGATCTCCGCTCGAATCACCCCACACCTCTGTTGCCGGAATGTCGCGAGCGATACGCGCCACCTTCTCCGCGCGCAACAGCATCATGCGATGGTGATTGTCTGGGTCGTAACTCACCGTGCCAAGTTCGTCGAGCTTCTCAAGTCCGCCGATGCGATGCTCAAGACCCTTGGTGCCAGGAACCGCCCACGGTCGCGCAAGCGTCTCAGGGTCGCGCTGATACGGACGGAAACTCCCTGTCGACTCTGGTGCGTTCTTCACGGCGATCGAAGGCATCTCGCTAATCTGTGGGATCTTCCACGGCTCCGCACCGGTCGCAAGGAAGGCATCGCTGAGATAGACAACGGGCGTCATGTGCTTGAGCGCAATGCGCCACGCTTCAATAGCCATCGTGAAGCATTCGGCCGGTGTGGCTGGCGCAATCGCTGGGATCGGCGAGTCGGAATTCCTGCCGAACATGCTCATCAACAGGTCGCCCTGTTCGGTCTTGGTTGGCATTCCCGTTGATGGACCGGCGCGCTGCACATCAACCACCACGAGCGGAAGCTCCACCATGACCGCAAGGCCAAGCATCTCCGCCTTCAGCGCCATACCTGGGCCCGACGTTGTGGTCATGCCCATCGCACCACCGTATGCCGCGCCAACGGCCGCACCGATTGCTGCAATCTCATCTTCGGACTGCACCGTCTTGATACCAAGATGCTTGTAGCCCGAGAGCTGATGCAAGATGTCTGAAGCCGGTGTGATCGGATAGCTTGCCAGGAAGAGGTCACGCTCAGCGAGTTTCGCTGCAGTGACGAACCCGAGCGCTGTCGCCTCGTTGCCGGTGATGTTGCGATACGTTCCAGGCTTCAGCTTTGCAGCGGGGACCCGATAGTGCGTATGGAAGATCTCCGTGGTCTCACCGAACGCATAGCCAGCGTGCAACGCTCGACGGTTCGCGTCGACGATCGCCTCTTTCCCTGAAAACTTCTCAGCAATCCACTTCTCCGTTGCCGCCATGGAGCGTTCATAGAGCCAGAACATCACTCCGAGCGCAAAGAAGTTCTTGGTGAGCTCCACCTGCTTGCTGCTGAGGCCGAGCCCTTCACAGGCGCCGGCAACCATTGTGGACATGGGGATCTCGAATAGGTTGTATCCCTTCAGCGAACCGTCATGAAGTGGATCCGCAGCGTATCCGGCCTTGCGTAGGTTGATGTCGTTGAAGGCATCCGTGTTGACGATGATGCCGCCGCCTGGAACCAGGTCGCCGAGATTTACTTTCAGCGCGGCTGGATTCATTGCCACCAACACGTCGGGTCGGTCGCCCGGCGTGTGAATGTCGCCAGACGAGAAGCTGATCTGGAAGCCTGAGACTCCAGGAAGTGAGCCGGCGGGTGCACGAATCTCGGCTGGGAAGTCTGGAAGCGTGGAGACGTCGTTGCCGAAGAGTGCGGTGGTGGCGGTGAACTGACTTCCGGTCAACTGCATTCCGTCGCCAGAATCGCCGGCGAATCGAATCGTGACTCGGTCGAGTTGGGTGACGTTCTCGGTGCTGTTCGTGCCGCTCTTGGGGCTCGTCACGCTGCCAACTCCTCCATGTCTTTGTCGCTGAAGTTCACCTTCGCTGTGGGTCTCAGCGCGACCGCCGGCCGCTGCTCCGTGAGCGTACCGCATCTGGGTATGAGGCCTTAAGTTCGGCGAGCAGGCGCTTCTCATCCCACTTGACGAGGAAGTGCCAGAGTAGATAGGCGGTCACACCGAGCGTCCAGGCGAGCGCGAGCCAGATCAGTGCGGGGTCTAGTCCCCCGACCGCGACCTGGGTGAGCCCCTCCTCCATGCCCGCCCCCCAAAGGAGGAGTGCCGCGAATGAGTACCCGATCGTCATCACGCTCCCATACCCGCTGAGTCGCGCGAACGAGAGGAATGAGAGCTTTGGCGCATCGGGCGGATAGAAATAGGCGGCCTCAAGCCGATGCGCGGCGAGCACTGCACGGCCGAAGCGCGCGTTGATGCTCTTCTCAATGAATTCGGCGTGTCTGCGCGCGAACACGGTGTAGTAGAAGGTGTAACCCGCTTCAAGAAACGCGAACGGCACGATGAAGGTGAGTAGGAACCCGATCGGCGCACCGGCACTGAGGCCAGAGAGGGCGAGGATCGCGAGTGAGACCACTCCCCAGACAGTGATCTGTCGGAAGAAGAGCACCGAGTACGCACCGAGCATCCCGCGCATGCGCTCAAGCTGTTGTTCGAGGAGGCGGAGTTCGGCCCGATCGCGGTCGTTCATCATGGGCACTATAGTAGGGGGGGTGAAACTCAAGTCGCTCCTCTTCGGTCTCGCCGGAGTCGTGCTTGCGGGCGCGTGCGCAGCGGAGCCTGCGCCAAGTGCCAGCCTCCTCTACACAGCAACCCGCACATGGTCGAACGGCATGGAGGAGCGTGTTGAGGTGTACGCGGACGGGCGCACGATCATGACGCACGGTGATTACGAGGAGCGCATCACCCTTCCAGCCGACCAGATGGCCGAACTTGCCGCCGCAGCAACCACGCCGGCCGATGCGGGAAGCAACAGTGACGATCCGATCCTCGGTGTGGTTGTTGGCTCAACCGCTGAGGTTCGTCCAGCGGCCCTTACGCCTGGATCGATCGCTGAACTGCTCAACAGACTGCTCGACTCGCACACGCTGCACGAATAGCGTCGCGCGCGAGCGAGGCCCTACTTCGCACGCGCGCTGATCAGGATCAGATGTCGTCCGAGTGGTTCAGGCACGATCTCGATGAACCTTCCGCCGAGCATCTCACTCGTTGCCTGCTCCAAGGTTGATGGATCGAGGTTCGGCGGCGCAAGGTCAATCAGTGCGAGTCGACCACCCTTCGCGAGCCAACTATGTGCAACCTCAACCTGCTGCGCGCGCTGTTCGGATGCGAGTTGACTGAGGACGAATGGAAGTAGGACGAGCCCTGCCGGTTCGCCCTCTGGCCCTTCTAAGAGGTTGCGCGGATGAAGGTGCGCCTTCAGTCCGTGCGCGAGGAGTCGTTGTCGCGCACGTGTGAGCCGATCTTCACGGGCGTCGTAGGCGCTCACCTCGCCGCGCGATGCGAGGAGCACCGTCCAGAATCCGATCCCTGCACCAAGCTCCACGGCGCGGCCTCTGTATGGGAGTGAATCGAGCCAGAGCACGGCTCGATCGATCTCACCCTGCCATGTTGCGCCGGCAAGAGGGCCGCGATCGAATGGCGTGCGATTGAGATACCAGGCCTCTAGCGCATCCGGCTCTTCGGGCGGCGGGAGCAACCCGAGTCGTGCGGAGACCGCGCCAGACGGATCGGCACTTGATGGCGGCCTGCTTCCCGCGGGGCGTGGCAGTGCGCTCGGTAGCGGAATGCCAGAGGGTGGCGTACCGCCATCGGCGCGGCGCCGCATCCCCTCTTTGAGTTTTGCTTTCAGGTATGGCTGATTCGGTGCCCGTTCAAGACAAGCGGTGCACAGAAGGGTCCAGCGTTCTAGTGAGTCTTCCGTGCGCGGCGCAACCGCGCTGCCGCACCATGAACAAGAGAATGGCGTGATCGCGCTCAGCGCGTCCGCCTCAGCGTGGCTTCGCTGCGTCGACTGCGGCTCGTGCCGCCGCCTTGTCCTTGAACCAGTTGGCGTCAATCTGGATGTACGGCGCCCATTGTGCGGGGACAGATTCTGCCGGGAATATGGAGTTCACTGGGCACTCTGGCTCACAGGCGCCACAGTCAATGCACTCATCTGGATCAATGAACAACTTGCGATCCGTTCCAACCTCAAAGTGAATGCAGTCAACTGGGCAGACAGAGACGCACGACTGGTCCAGGACATCAACACACGGTTCCGCAATCACATATGCCATCGATCCGTCTCCTCCTCCATTGGGCCGTTCTCGACAGCCAACCTATGCGCCCGAAGGTACCACTTCACATGCCAGATGGCTGGAAGTCCGCGTCAAGGAAACGCGCCGGTTCATCTTGGAAGTCGAGGAGGCAGCCCTTCCCGCAGAAGTAGAAGCGTTCGCCACTCCCCTCCGTCACACCCTGATGTCGCCCAGGCTGCGTCGCGTTCGAAAGTTCGCTGAGTTGAATCAGC
>JBJTVF010000019.1:0-31335 GCA_046081085.1 Candidatus Limnocylindrus sp. | reverse complement strand
GGCGACGCCGAGTGCGGCGAGCATCAGCGCGTGCCCTTCCGCGATGGTCTCCGTTCGAAGCGTGTAAATGGACTCGCGACCGGCGCGCTCACTCGTGACGAGGCCTGCGCTGCGGAGTCGGCGGAGGTGCCAGCTGACCAGAGGCTGCGAGAGGTCGGTTGACTCGATCAGTTCCGTGACGGTGGCGGGGCCCTGCGCCAGTCGGCGCACGAGATCGAGCCTGTTGGTGTCTCCGAGCGCTCGGTGCACGCGGCGGGCAGCCTCGATCACGAAGCGCTCACTCGTCGCCCCTTGGAGCGCAGCGGGAAGCGCTGTGGCGCCCTTCGTGCTCATTGCAAGGCCTTGACTAGTAGGTCTTCCATATAGCGGAAGTTTATATGAGTTTTTGCTGATACGAGCGCGGGGTCATGAGTTTTGTTACAAGCCCGCAGTGGCGTAGCGGGGTGTTCCACTGCTGGCGTCGGGGGTCTGTGCGGTGGACGGAGGCTAGCTGGCGAGCACCTGAACGACAGCCTCGATCAGTCCGCCTGGGAGGAGGCCGAGCAGGATCGTGCCAGCGGCGGCGATCAGTAGCCCCGCGCGAAGAAGCGGCGAGGTGGCTACCTGCACCTCCCCTTCAGCTGGGTCGCGCATGAAGAGATACACGATGACACGGAGATAGTAGAAGGCAGCGATCGCCGCGTTTAGCACTGCAACGATTGCCAAGACGGCTGCGAGTCCTCCGGCCTGCACCGCACTCAAGATGACGTATGCCTTTGCAAAGAAGCCGGCCGTCGGCGGGATGCCGGTGAGGCTCAGCAGGAAGAGTGCTGCGAGCAACGCGATCTGCGGATGCTTGCGGCCAAGCCCAGCGAGATCGCTTAGTTGCACTGTTGCGCCTGGTCGTCCTTGAATCACGGCGAGGAAGGCGAATGCGCCGAGGTTCATGAACGCGTATGCGGCGCCGTAGAAGAGGATGCCCGCGATCCCAGACGATTCGCCAGCGCCCGCCGCAACGATACCGACCATCAGATACCCAGTATGTGCAATCGATGAGTAAGCGAGCATGCGCTTGACGTTTCCTTGAGTCAGCGCAACCAAATTGCCGAGCGTCATGGTTGCCGCTGCAAGGATGACCATGATTGGGATCCAAACCTCTGCAAGAGGGAAGAGTGCAATCAAGAAGAGCTTGATCAGCAGGACAAACGCACCAATTTTTGGACCAACGGAGAGATAGCCAGTGATTGGGGTGGGTGATCCTTGATACGCATCTGGGGTCCAGTAGTGGAACGGAACTGCGGCAATCTTGAATGCAGTTCCGGTCGTAATGAGCGCCAGCGCCACAGCAACGGGTGGTGGAACACCAGCCGTAAGCGACGCGAGGCTGCTTGCAATCTCCGTCAGCGACGCGGTTCCTGTTGCCCCCCAGAGGAGCACGATGCCGAAGAGCAGAATTGCGCTGGAGAAGCTCCCGAGCAAGAAGTACTTGACGGCACCCTCCGTGCTGAGCGGATCACGCTTTGCAAATCCAGCGAGTAGGTAGCCAGGGATCACCATCAGTTCGAGTGCGATGAAGAGCGTCACAAGATCTGCCGCTGCAGCAAGCAGGATGGTTCCGCAGAGCGCGAATAGGAGGGTGGCGGCAAACTCGGCGCTCGGATATCCGCGCGCAAAGAGGTGGTCTGGGCTTATCAAGAGCGTGATCGCCACGATCGCTGCGCCGAGAAGTCCAAGGTAGGCAACAAACGGGCCGCCAACGTACGCGCCGTTGAGTGCGGTTGCGACCCCGCCGCTCTGTTGAAGCAGGATCCACGCGGTGATACCGAGGCCAGCAAGCGCAACAGAGATCGGCGCGTACTTGCGGTTTGGCGTGATGGCGTCACTGAGGAGCACCGCAACGGCGGTGAGCCCAACGCTCAGGAGTGGTGCGATCGTAAGGAGGTCGTTCATGGGGCCACTCCTCCTGCCGCGTACATCAAGAACTGCGCCACACTCGGTGCGAATGCGCCCGTGAGAAGTGCCGGGAGAATCCCGAAGGCAACGATCATGGCGGCGAGTGGGGCGAGTGTGGCGATCTCAATTGTCGTGACATCGGTGAGCTTTGCGCCGAGACCCTTCAGGAACGGAGAGAGCTCACCGGTGAAGATGCGCTGATAGAGCCAGAGCAGATAGACGGCGGAGAGGATCATCACGAGGGTCGACGCGCCAGCGACCATCGGATTCACAAGGAATGCGCCGAGCAGCACAAGGAATTCACCGGCGAAGCCGGAGAGCCCAGGGAGGCCAACCGAAGCGAAGAGGAAGAAGCCGAAGAGCGCAGCGTAGACCGGGGTTCGCGACGCCCAGCCACCCATCTTCGCGATCTCACGATCGTGCGTGCGCTCATAGCCGATGCCGACAAGAAGGAAGAGGCCGCTGGTGATGAGCCCGTGGTTCAGCATCTGGAGAATGGCACCGTCGACTCCCTGCTGGTTGAACGAGAAGATGCCGAGCGTGACAAACCCCATATGGCTGACCGAGCTGTATGCGATCAACTTCTTCAGGTCGGACTGCACGATGGCAACGACCGCGCCGTAGATGATGGCGATCACGGAGAGCACGATCATGAGCGGCGCAAAGTCCTGTGCCGCTTGCGGGAAGAGCGGGATCGCGAAGCGGATGAAGCCGTAGCCGCCGAGCTTGAGCAGCACGCCGGCGAGGATCACTGAGCCTGCAGTTGGAGCCTGGACGTGGGCGTCGGGGAGCCAGGTATGGAATGGGAACATGGGGACCTTGATGGCAAACGCGAGTGCGAATGCCGCAAACGCGAGCGTCTGCAGTGTTGGGTCGCTGATCGTCCCGCGCAGCGCGAGGAGGTCAAACGCACCCTCCCACGATCCGGTTGCCACTTGGTGACTGAACGCCGTGGCGAGAATCGCGACAAGCATCAAGAGTGAGCCGACAAGCGTGTACAGAACGAACTTAATGGTGGCGTAGATGCGGTCTGCGCCGCCCCAGATGCCGATGATGAGGTACATGGGCACCAAGACAACCTCCCAGAAGATATAGAAGAGGAAGAGATCGAGCGAAAGGAATACGCCGAGCATCCCCGTCTCGAGGATCAAGAAACTGATGAAGTACTCCTTCACGCGGTTCTGGATTGGCCCAAAGCTCGCCAAGATGCAGATCCAGCTGAGCAGTGTCGTGAGGACAACGAGCGCACCAGAGAGTCCGTCGACACCCAAGTGGTAGGTGATTCCAAAATTGGGGATCCACGGGATCTGTTCGCTGAAAGCGAACTCGCTTGAGAACTCACGAATGCCTGGCAGCATCAGTAGGCTCAAGACGAACGTGACAAAGGAGATCACAAGAGCTGCCACCCGAATGGTTGAAGGTCGCGAAGAGGGGATCAGTGCAATGCCGAGCGCGCCAGCGAGTGGGAGTAGCGTGATCATGGAGAGGATCGGCAGTGATCCAATGAACTGTGTCAGATCGCTCATGATCCGATCACCAGATACGCGATCGCCATTGCCGCCAATCCGAGCGCAATGCCGAGCGCGTAGTTCTGCACACGACCGGTTTGAATCTGCCGAAGTCCGCGGCCGCCGCTTGAGGTGAGCGTGCCGACTCCGTTCACCGCGCCGTCAACAATCTTGCGATCAAACCACCATGCCGCGTGGGCGACTCGCCCACCGAGTCGCACGAAGATCAAATCGTTGAGGTCGTCGAAGAACCATCGCCCTTTGCTTCCAACATAGAGGGGCTGGAGTCGTGCGGTGATGGCGCGAATGCGGTCGCCGTTGTCACTGCGGAAGAGCCGAACGCCGATCGCTGTTCCAATGGACGCGACCGTCACGCTCGCAAGCATCAAGGCTCCGTCAATACCGAAGAGCTGCCACTTCCCGTGTTCAATCCCGAGCATTTCGTCTGCGGGGTGGAAGATGGGCTCGAGTCCATGCTTGATGATGCCGTCTGCGACCGGGAAGCCGAGCAGTGCGCCAATGCCAATCGAGGGGATCGCCAGCAGGATGAGCGGAAGGGTCATGGTCCATGGCGACTCGTGCGGGTGAACATCCTCGCGGATTCGGCTCTCCCCCCAAAAGGTGAGACCCATGAGGCGGAACATATAGAAGGCGGTCGCTCCAGCAACGACGAGTCCAACGAGCCAGACCCAGGTGTAGCCAAACTTGAACGCTTCACCAAGGATCTCGTCCTTTGACCAGAAGCCGGCAAGCGGCGGAAGCCCCGCGATCGCGATCGTGCCGATCAGCATGGTGGCGTAGGTGATTGGAATCTTTCTCGCGAGCCCGCCCATCTTCGGCATCTCCTGCTCGCCATCGACGGCATGGATCACGGAACCTGAACCAAGGAAGAGGAGTCCCTTGAAGAAGCCGTGCGTGATCAGGTGGAAGATGGCGGGAACCCAGGCGCCAACGCCGAGTGCGGCGAACATGTAACCGAGTTGCGAGAGCGTGGAGAAGGCGAGGACGCGTTTGATGTCGGTCTGCGTGAACGCAATCGACGCCGCAAAGATCGCGGTGAAGATGCCGATCGCCGCGACCACGAGCATCGCCTCGGGGCTCGCCGCAAAGAGTGGGCTCATGCGCGCCACCAGATAGACGCCCGCGTTCACCATGGTTGCGGCGTGGATGAGTGCGGAGACTGGGGTTGGCCCCTCCATTGCATCGGGGAGCCAAACGTGCAGTGGGAACTGCGCCGACTTGCCAACAGCGCCGCAGAAGATCAACAGTGCGATCACGGTGGCAGCGGTTCCGGTGAGCTCACCGGCAACGATCCCTGCAAGGATCGTTGGGATGTCGAGCGTGCCGAAGACGGCGACGAGCCCCATCAAGCCGAGGGCAAACCCAACGTCTCCGACGCGGTTGGTGATGAACGCCTTCTTTGCGGCGAGCCCTGGATCACGTTTCGTGTACCAGAAGCCGATGAGGAGATATGACGAGAGACCGACAAGCTCCCATGCCGCGAAGACAACGAGCAGATTGCTCGCGAGCACCAGGAGAAGCATTGAGAACATGAAGAGGTTGAGATAGGCGAAGAAGCGCCAGTAGCCAGGGTCGTGGCTCATGTAGCCAACGCTATAAAGATGAACGAGCGCGCCTACGGTGGTGACAACGAGAAGAAGTGCGCCAGTAAGCGCATCGACGTGGATTCCTATGCTGAAGGTCAGATCCCCTGAGGCAATCCACGTCAAGAGTTCACGGGATGCGCCAGCCTCACCGAGATCGCCAAGGAGTGCAGGGATGGCCAGGCTCATTGAGAGGACCCATGTCGCAACGATGGAGAGGAGCGGAACTACGTGTGCGAGCTTTCCAAGCCGTCGACCGATCGCCGCCGTGAAGAAGAATCCGCCGAGTGGCAACAGGAGGAGGAGCGGCGCATATTCAGGGAGCACGGCTGCCGGCTCTCCACTCTCTGACGCGGCGCGGATCAGTGCGGTGAATAGGTTCATGCTCACTGCCGCATCGTGTCGTACTCGTCGACCAACGGGGTCTTCCGATTGCGATAGATCGCAATGATGATGGCGAGGCCGACCGTGGCTTCAGCCGCGGCAACGGCGATGATCAGCAGGGCAACCGCAACCCCTTGGCCTGCGAGTGCGGGAACAAACGCGCCGAAGGCAACGACAGCAATGTTGACCGCGTTGAGCATGATCTCCACGCTCATCAGCATGCTGATTGCATTGCGGCGCGCGAGAAAGCCGAACGAACCAATTGAAAAGAGAAGCCCCGCGAGGACGAGATACGGCTCAAGGTGCCCCGCGATCAGGCTCATCGGCGCTCGTCATCCTGCTCCGCACCGATCTGTCCGGCGCGCGGTACGGAGGCGAGATAGATCCCGCCGATCACCGCCGCAAGCAGGAGCACGCTGGCGATCTCAAATGCGAGGAGGTATGGACCGAAGAGCGCGTCGGCTGCACCGCGCGTCCCCTCCGGTGGTGGCGTGCCGTCATGCACGGTTGGACTCCAACCTCCACCGCCGAGCGTGAGGGCGAAGATCAGCGCGAGGAGTGCTGAGATCAGAGCCGCTGGTATCGCTTGCGTTTGGAAGTTGAGCTTCGCGGTTGCCGCCTTTGATTGCGTCAACATGATCGCAAAGAGGATCAACACGCTGATCGCCCCGATATAGACGAGCACCTGCGCCCCCGCGAGGACGGCGGCGCCAAGCATCACGTAGATGCCCGCGAGTGCGCCGAGGGTGAGGATCAGCAGCAGCCCGTTTCGGATGATGTCGCGCCCGAGGACCACGCCGAGTGCGCCCGCAACTGCAACACCGCCGAGGAGCATGAAGAGTGCGTCAGCCCATGTGATCCCGATCAGCGGCAGCGTATCCGGGAGGGGCATGAGTTACTTCCCGCGCAAGTTCGACGGCAAGACTGGAAGTGCGCGCGCTGGGTCGTGTCGTCGCCCGGCAACGGTGTTCTCCCAGTTGCTCTCGCCACGGATGAACGTGGCCTCTGAAGTTCGCTCGATCTTGGCGAGCGCAATCAGGTCGATCATCGGTTCGCTTCGGTCCGTATGCGCCAGTTCGAAGTCAAATCCGCTGCGAAGCGCATCGTATGGGCATGCGTCCACACAGATGCCGCACAGGATGCAGCGGGACTCGTCAACCTCGTACTTGGTCAAGATGCGCGGCTTCGGCATGAGTGCGCCTGTTGGACACGTCTCTGCACATCGCCCACACGAGACGCACGGCGACTCGTTGAGGCTCATGTCAAGCGGTGTGGTGACGAGCGTGTCGAAGCCGGTGCGCATGAAGTCGTAGCAGGCGGCACCAACGACTTCGGCGCAGACATTGGCGCAGCGGCCACAGTCAATGCAGCGCGATGGTTCGCGCAAGATGAACGCGTGTGAGTCATCACGCACGTAATCGTGATTTGCACCCGTCCAACGATTCTCGGTGATTGACCGGAACCCGGCACCGTTCTGGTGATCTTTCTCGAGCGACTTGAGGGTGGTGCCGTACTCAATGCCGAGACGACGAAGGTCGCAGAACCCGATCGCCTCACACGTGCACTGCAGGCAGCGCGTGCTCTCGGCCATCACTTCAGACTTGCTGTATGGGATCTCGTACTGGATATAGTCGTGTTTTCGCTCATCAGCGTGGAGAGCCTTGAGCCTGCGGCGTGGCTCTTTTGTCTCGCCGGTAAACGGCACGATGCTTAGGAACTCTGGCTGTGGTTCGGCGAGGGTCTGACGGTTGCGGATCTCACCAAGGTCGAGTCCCTGCAGATATGCGTCCGCGGCGTAGGCGCAACGGCGTCCGTCGGCGGTGGAGGCCACGACGGTAGTGGCGCCGTTGCGCACGTCGCCGCAGCCGAAGACGCCGTCGCGGCCAGTCTGGAAGGTCACTGCGTCAGCCTTGAGGCGACCGTTCTTTGTTGCCGAAACACCATCCGCGCCAACGGTGGCCCAGGTCATATCTGGTCCTTGGCCGATCGCCTTCAAGATGCGGTCGCACTCGATGATGAACTCGGTGCCTGGCGCAGGCTCTGGCCGGCGCCTGCCTGAGGCGTCTGGCGCGCCGAGCTGCATGCGAATGAACTCGAGGCCCTTGACGCGATTCTTCTCGTCCACGATGACGCGCGTCGGACCCGCCTGGAAGATTGCACGCGCGCCCTCTTCGATCATCTCGTGTACTTCGTCTGCCGCTGGCATATCCTTCATGTCGCGGCGGTAGACAAGCGTGACCTCCTTGGCGCCAAGACGAATGCTGGTGCGCGAGCAGTCCATTGAGGTGTAGCCGCCGCCCACCACCACCACGCGACTCCCTTCGTGGTTCGGATACTCAAGGCCGAGTGCGGCGGTGTGCAGATAGTCGAGACCGTCGATCACGCCTTCGGCGTCTTCACCGGGAATGCCGAGGTCGTTCGTGTCGTAGCAGCCGATCGCCACGATCACCGCGTCGTACCCCTGCGCCTTCAAGTCAGCGGTGGTGAAGTCACGACCGAGCATCTTGCCGCACTCGAAGCGGCCGCCGAGTCGCGTGATCGACTGGTACTCACCGTCGAGCACTTCGATCTTCGGCAGGCGGTACTGGGGAATTCCGTACCGAAGCATGCCTCCCGGCTCTGGATCCTTTTCGAAGATCGTCACGTCGTGACCCGCCACAAGGAGGTAGTACGCAGCGGATGCGCCAGCCGGACCAGAGCCGATCACGGCAACGCGCTTTCCAGTCTTTGGCTGCAACTCAAACGGGAGCGGTGGATCAATGTTCTCGTCCCACATCGATTTCAGCACTTGGTCTCCCGCGTAGCGATGGCTGTCGCGGATCGCGATCGCCTCATCTACTTCGTCGCGACGGCAGTGATCCTCGCATGGAGCGGGACATACGCGACCAAGGATGCTCGGGAATGGAATGGTTCGCTTGAAGATGCGCGCCGACTCACGGAACTGCGATTCGGCGTTTGCCTTCAAGAATCCTGGAATGTCGATGTGGCTTGGGCACTTGTTCTGGCATGGCGGCAGGCAGTATGCGTTGTGATCGCTGAAGATGAGCTCTAGGTTCGTGCGACGAATCTCGCGCAGTCGATCGGTCTGTGTGGCAATGACCGCTTCTGGTTCCGCCTTTGCTGAGCAACTGATCTGTGGTGAATCACACCCGTCAACATCGACCACACACATGCGGCACGCACCGAATCCGGGGAGCTTCGGGTCGTAGCAGAGCGTTGGAACCTCAATCCCGTTTGCGCGACAAACTTCAAGGATGGTCTGCCCCTCAAAGGCTTCGAGCTGCTTGCCGTCGATCTCCACATAGAAGGTTGGTGTGCGCTGTGGGCGTTGTGGGCTGCGCGTGGAGAGCATCTGCTCAAGCGCCTGGCTCTCCGTTGTGGTCTGGACACCGGTCACATCAACCGGTGCAACGCCGCTCGTTGGTCGCTCCATGAGGCCAGCCATCTATCTGCTCCGTCCCGTTACTGCGCCGCTCGTCTGCGCGACGCTGGCCGGATAAAACTCGTGCTCGAAGTATCGCATTCCCGTCAGGAGTGGGCTTGGGGTGAGCCGCTCATGCGCGCAAAGCGCGCTATCTGCAACGTCCGCCGCGAGCGCCTGGAGTCGCTGCCCATCTTCCGGCCCTACGAGTCCATCAACAAAGCGCTGTCCGATCTCCGCGAGGCGTCGGGTACCGATGCGACACGGGATCGTCTTTCCACATGCTTCATCGGCACACCAACGAGTCAACATGGCGGCGAGTTCCGGAATTGCCACACTACCGTCGAGTGCCAGTAATGCGCCCGAACCGATGTGTGCGCCAACTGCGGCGAGACCAGCGCCGCTGTACGGCGTACTTGCCAGCAGTTGCGCAGGAACAAATCCGCCAGATGGGCCGCCGACAAGGAGCGCCTTGATCGTGGCTCCACGTGCCGGGCCTCCCGCCGCAGCGAGAATCTCCGCGAGCGGAGTCCCCGTTGGAACCTCAAGGACACCCGAGCTGGTCGTCGAGCCGCTCACCTGAACGAGCACGGTCCCGGGCTGCGCGGGGTCGCCGATCTGCCTGAAGGCAGCGGCGCCGTTCGTAAGGATCCAGGAGACGGCGGCGAGTGTTGCCACGTTGTTCACCGCGGTCGGCTTGCCGAGATAGCCGACTTCAGAAGGATACGGCGGCGTCTGCTCGGGCTGACCGCGCTTTCCGGCGAGCGCCTTGAGCAGCACCGTCTGTTCGCCGATCATGCTCGAACCTTGAAGTGGGACGAGGCGCACGGTGAGCTCGCGACCGCTTCCGAGCACGCTGGCTCCGAGAACGCCTTCGCGCTCGGCGCTGGTGATGACGGATTCAAGTGAACGGATGGCGTCGCTGTACTCCGCGCGCACACCGATCATCGCTTCACGCGCGCCAACACTGAGCGCGGCGATCGCGAGGCCCTCAATGACGCCGAGCGCGTTCTTCTCGAGGAGGAGACGGTTCGTGAAGACGGCGGGATCTGACTCGTACGCGTTTGCTACCGCGTATTTCGGCGACGCGTCGCTCTGCGCGGTTGCACGCCACTTCTCGCCGGTCAAGAAACCGCCACCGCCGCGTCCGCGCAGACCGGCATCAATCAGTGTCTGAGCTGTTGCGGCGCCGCCTGCGGCGATCGCAGCGCGCAGCGCCGCCCACGGGGTTGCAGGCGGTTTGAGCAGGAGCTGCGACCAGCCCTTTGGTGCGCTTAGCTGCTTCACGCGGCATACCTCCCTGCAAGCGCAGCGGCCCACGACTCTGCATTGCGACTTGAGAGCTCACGTTGCGGTTCGCCGTCGATCACCACGAGTGGTGACGACGCGTCTGGAGGATGAGTGGGGAGAGCTTCAAGACGCAGATTGCTCCACGGGATCGCCTGTCCGAACTCGGTCCCGAATTCGAACGAGAGCGTGTTGATGACGCGCCCTGCGCCCGCGACCAAGCAGTTTGCGCAACGGCAGACCGCGATCGTGCGATTGCGTCCCGGCTCAAATGTGAGGTGCTTGTAGAAGGTTGCGGTGCCGTAGACCATGGCGTACCAGGCGCCCGTGGCGCGACTGATGCGCTTCAGTGCGTCGACTGGTAGGTAGCCGTACGAGTCCTGCACCGACTCGAGGATCTGCAACATGTGGTGTGGGTCGTAATCAACGCGCTCCAGCGCCGCTTCAACGGGTCGAAGGTCAAGGCTGCTCTCTTGTGCTGCCGCCGCGTCGGAGACCGTGCGTCCTGAGCGGCGCATCGCGGACTCTTCGCGCCGTTCCGCATATTGCTCCGCTGGCCCCCAATGGACGGCGTATCTCCCCTTCGTGTCCGTTCCGCCCATGTCGATGCATTCGATCGGACATGCCTGCGCGCACTGGAAGCAGGTTTCGCACTTCAGCGTGCCGCGCTCATCGATCACGAGTTCGAGTCGCCCACGGTTGCGAGGCGGAATGTCCGGCTTGGCTTCGGGGTACATCACCGTCTTCTTCGGCTGGAAGAAGCGGGTGAGCGTGAGTGCCATTCCGCGAACGATGCCTGAACCTGGGATTCGAGCCATCAGCCCCTCCTCATGCCGTCAGCAGCACGGCGGCTGCCGTGACGAAAAGGTTCAGGAGCGATGCGGGGAGGAGCCACTTCCAGGCGAAGCCCATCAGCTGGTCGATGCGTGCGCGGGGGAGCGTTGCGCGCATCCAGACGAAGATGAAGATGAGGGTGAACGTCTTGAGCAAGAACCAGATCAGATCGGCTACAGGTGGGAGCATCGCCCAGGCCCAGAACCCAACCGCCGCCGTGGAGAGCGCGCCGAAGATCAGGAAGCCAGCGAGGAGTGCCTGCCAGGCCTTGATGCGCGCGCTGATCGCGTAGATGGGGAGCCCGATTGCGAGCGTTCCTAGGAGTGGCGCGACTCCAGCCGCGATCGGCAGGAGGAGGCCAAGCCCGCTCAGGTCCACGACGATCTCAGGGCTGAACGGGACGTTGATTGGCGCGTTGGATCCACCAAGGAAGACTGCGGCGAAGAGGGCGGAGACGATGAAAACATTGACGTATTCGGCGAAGAAGAAGAAGCCGAAGCGCATGCCCGAGTATTCCGTGGCGAATCCGGCAACGATCTCCTGGTCCGCTTCGGTGTTGTCAAATGGTGTTCTGTTCGCTTCGGCGGTGATTGCAATGAAGAAGATGATTGCCGCGAGTGGCTGGCGGAAGATGAACCAGTCGAGCAGCGAGCCGCTCTGCGCTTCGACGATCTTCGGCAGCGAAAGTGTTCCGGTCAGGATGATGATCCCGACCACCGAGAGTGTCAGCGGAATCTCGTAGCTGATCGCCTGTGCTGCGGCGCGAATTCCGCCGAGCAGCGAGTACTTGTTGAAGGACGACCAGCCGGCCATCATCAGCCCGACCACGCCGAGTCCGCCGATTGCGAAGAAGTAGAGGAGGCCAAACTCGAGTCCGACACTCGTGAGGTCTGGCGCGAACGGGATCACCATGATCGTCATGAAGCTCGCCAGATACACCACCACTGGCGCGAGCGTGAAGACAGGAACGTCGACGCTCGGCGGAGTGAAGTCCTCTTTCATCAGTACTTTCAGGCCGTGCACCACGCTCATAACCGCACCAGCGGGGCCGACGCGGTCTGGTCCGATGCGGAGATTCATCAGCGCGATGATCTTCATCTCCATGTAGATCAAGAGGAATGCAACGGGCACGGTGATCAAGAAGGTGATCACCGATGCGGCAAGGAATCGAACGATTGGAAGATTCGCACCGATCGTTGCACCAATGAAAGGTCCTGCCACAACGAGAAGGGCGGTCAGCGCGGCGCCTCCCACGGAGAGGAGTGGCAACAGCACGGCGAGCGCACGCCCGCCCGGCGTCATCCGCGACCAGACCATCTGCGCGCCGCTCACTTGTCCACTCCGCCCATCACGGGATCAAGGCTCGCCATCACCGCCATGGTGTCGGCGATAAGATTTCCGCGCGTCAACGGACCAACAAGTTGCAGGTGCACAAACGATGGATCGTGAATGCGCATGCGGAACGGTTGATCCGTGCCGTCAGAGATTGCATATACGCCGTATGCGCCGCGCGGTCCCTCCACCACACCGAATGCGCGGCCCGGTCGTGGTCGGATAAGGCGCGGCAGCTTCGCCATCACTGGACCGTCTGGCATCTCGTGCAGAACCTGATCGATGATGCGAATGGATTCACGGATCTCATCGATGCGCACCATGTACCGTGCCAGCGAATCGCCCTCTTCACGAGTTGGAATGTCGAACTCGAGCTCCGGATAGACAAGATACGGGTGGTCGCGGCGGAGATCGAACGGCACGCCGGTGGCACGGAGGTTGGGTCCGGTGACACCCATGCGGAGTGCAGTGGCGGCGTCGAGCTTGCCGAGACCGCGCGTGCGCCGAACGAAGATTTCGTTCTCGTTCATCAGCCCAAGGTTCGAATCGATCTGCGCGGCGGCGCGGCTCATCCAGTTGCCGAGTCGGCTCATGAATTCGTGGTTCAGATCGCCGTTCACTCCACCGATGCGGTAGTAGTTGTAGAGCAACTTCTGACCGGTAAGTGCAGCAAGCATGTCCACGATCTCGTCTCGCTCGATGAACGACCAGAGGATCGGCGTGATCCCGCCGAGATCCAGCGCCATCCAGCCTTGGAAGAGGGTGTGGCTCGCGATGCGATTCAGCTCCATGGTGAGCACGCGAATGTACTGAGCGCGGCGTGGAACCTCGACATCCATCAGCTTCTCGAACGCGGCCGTTGGGGCCGCCTCGCAGAAGAGCGAGGCGACGTACTCGAGTGGGTCGGTGTAGCAGATCGCCTGGTGGTAATCGGCGTTCTCGCAGAGCTTCTCTACGCCACGGTGTAGGTATCCGAGCACCGGATCTAGGTCGACGACCTGCTCGCCGTTCACCTTCACGACGATGCGGAGCACGCCGTGCGTAGACGGGTGCTGCGGCCCCATGTTGACGAACATCTCGCCGTCGCGGAGGTTGAGGAACTCCGCCTGTCGCTCCGTCTGCGCCGTTGGCGCGGGCTCGTACCACTCTGAGGCGGCGGGGATCGCAATCCTTGGGTCGTCAAGCGATGGCTTCGTCAGTGGCGTTGTCACGCTTATGCTCCCGGGCTCTTGCGCAACGCCGTGCCGCGCGTTGCATCGACAGGCGTTCCCACGCGCTCCATGTTGCGCACACCAGCGGCCGGCGATCGCGACGCGTCATCTGCCAGGTAAAAGTCTTTTCGTAATGGATGGCTCACGTAGTCATCTGGCATGTAGATGCGACGAAGATCGCGATTCCCCTCGAAAATGATGCCGAACATGTCGTACGCCTCGCGCTCCATCCATTCAGCACCTGGCCAGAGTGAGACGAGCGAGCTCACACGCGGCGCACTGCGATCGATGCCGGGGACGATCACACGAAGCCAATCACCACTTCGGGAAGATGAGAGGTGATACACCACTTGCATCTCTTCGCCTGTATCAACGCCGCAAAGATCGATCAGCATCTCAAACGCGAACTCGTTTTCGTCGTGTAGCGCGCGCAGCGTTTGGATTGCATCGGCAACGCTGACGCGAATCTCTGTCTCGTCAAAACGCTGACGCACAGGTGCGAGCAGCGAGCTTCCGAATCGTTCGGTCAACGCGGTGGCGAGGGCGCGGTCCATCAGATGCCGTCCGGTACGGTTGGGCCAATGGCGCGCTCTGGCCAGTGCCCACGACGATCTTTGATGAGCTGCTGAAGTTTCATCATTCCGTAGATGAGACCCTCTGGTCGCGGCGGACATCCTGGAATGTAGACGTCGACCGGCATGACGCGATCGATTCCCTGTACCACGGAGTAGCTGCGCTTGTAGCGACCGCCGGAGCATGTGCAGTCACCCATCGCAACAACCCATTTTGGTTCTGGCATCTGCTCCCAAAGCCGAATCAGTGGCTCTGCCATTTTGGTCGTCAGTGTTCCTGCAACGATCAACACGTCTGCTTGTCGCGGTGATGCGCGGAATGGAAACATCCCCCAACGATCGATGTCGTTCTTTGGTGTCGCGGTCGACATCATCTCAATCGCGCAACAGGCAAGCCCAGAGAGGAGCGGCCAGAGGCTGTTCGCACGAATCAGATCAAGGACGATGTCGGCCTTTGTAGGAATTGCGCCGAGTGCGCCACTCCAGCGCGCATCATCAACGCGGCCATCCCCCGTTGCGTCATAACGTGCGAGCTCAAGGTTCGGATGTTCGGCGAGCGGTTGTCCACCGTACGCGCGCGGGTCGTCCGTCGTCCATAGCGTGTTCGGCGTGACAATCGGCGTCTGAAGCGCCTTCTTTGGGTCGCGGGTCATCGCCATGCGAGCACCCCTTTGCGCCACGCGTATGCGAGGCCGATCAGCAAGACCCCGATGAAGACCGCCATTGAGACAAGGCCTTCTATGAGGAGTGACTGGAAGTTGAGCGCCCAGATGTAGATGAAGACGATCTCAACATCGAACGCGACGAAGAGGAGTGCGTAGAGGTAGAACGAGAGGCCGAAGCGGCCGTGGGTGTCGCCGTAGGTGTCGATTCCTGACTCGTATGGCACCTGCTTCCCGCGGCTGCCGCGGGTGCGGTGGGAGATCAGCCAGGCGATTCCAATCGTCAAAAAGACGAAAGAGACACCCGCGCCGGCGAAGCCGAGGACATACCAGAGTCCGTTCATGCAGCTCCTCTGTTGGACCCCGACTCCCGTGCTGCGCCCCGTGCGGGGCGAAGGGTGGATCCTACGAGGATTCTAGACGAGGGGGCGGATCGGAGCCGCCGTTCCAGGGAGTGGATTGCTCGCCTCCGCCAGGCGTGAAACGTGCTCAGCCGAGCCGAGCGCGAAGAGCTCGACGGCGAATCCGCCCATGCCGCGAGGGTTCATCAGCCGGGCGAGTGCCGAGCGAAGCGCGATCGCCCCCTCAAGGCTCGCCTCAGGGCCGCGGCGTATCCGTTCAATCTCGTCATCGAGGCCCGCTCCTGCAAGGAACGCCGCCTGAGTCGTTGAAGCGATTGGGGTGAGCCCCGCCGTGGTGGCGGCGGCCCGCAGGGCGGTCAGGTCCACGTGAGCGGTCAGGTCCCGCCCCCCTGGATCGCCAAGCAGATCGTCGGTCGCTCGATGCCCCTGGTAGGCGAGCGCGGTCCCCGCCGCGCGGCTCGCTGCATCACGAAGGTCAGCCCCCTCACGTCCGTAATCAATCACGACCGCAAGCCCAGCGCTGATGTTGCGGACGAGTTCGTGCGGCCACAAATCTGCGGCGAAGCACGCCTCTGCGCGCTGACCTTCTTTAAGTGGCGCGCCGAACCGCGCGATCACGCGCGCGGCCTCTAACGCTCGGAGGGGCACCTCCACCCAAACAAGTGCATTCTCATCATTGACACCGACGCAACGCTCAGCGATGCCATGTTCGGTTGATGCGCGACCAACATAGATCTTGAACGGCAGTGCATCGAGATACTCATTCGCCACGACCACTCCATGGACAGGTGGGGCATCTGATTCCACAAGTTGCAGCGGTGGGCGGAGCACACGCGTCGCCAGCGCGCGTTCAAGCTCTTCACGACGATATGGATTGATTTCAATCGGTTGCATCTGAAGCGTTTCGAGTAGCGGCGACCCATCTCTGATGAGCTGGTCGACAAGCGCAAGAAGAAGTGCGCCAGATCCGGCGCCGTACTCGGTGTACCGAAATGGCCGTGGTCGACCAAGCCTCTCCCATACCTCATGGACGAGGCGTGCCAATGCGGAACCGAGCAGCCCGTGCATCTCTGGTGCGGTGATGAAGTCACCTTCACGTCCGGCCCGCGGCTGCGTGCCAACGTAGTAGCCAATGTCTGGCTCTGTCAGCGCGCGCTCCATAAACCGCGCGAAGCTGATTGGTCCGTGCGAGCGGATCTCTCGCCGGATTCGTTCGAGAAGTGGCTGCTCCATGGTCCGCTATCTGCGGTAGTGGCGGCGACCAGTGAAGAGCATCGCCATCCCGCTCCGATTGGCGATCTCAATTGCTGCATCGTCTCGACGCGAGCCGCCCGGCTGTACCACGGCGGTCACTCCTGCTGCTGCCGCAGCGGCGATCCCTTCTGCGAATGGAAAGTACGCATCGGAGGCCATGACGGCACCGCGCGTGCGATCACCAGCGCGCTGAAGTGCAATATCGACCGCAACACGACGATTCACCTGCCCGGCCCCGATCCCGATCGTCGTCGCGTTTCGCGCAAGGACGATGGCGTTTGAGCGAACATGTCGTACGACACGCCATGCAAAGAGTGCGTCGGTGAGCTCTTCCAACGTTGGTCGTCGTTCGGTCACCACATGAAGCTCACTGCGCTCCATCGCCCCATGGTCTGCAGTCTGCATCAACAGCGCGTCGCCAAGCGCGATGAGCTCAGGGATTTGCGGATGCTCCGGCTCATACAACAACACTCGTAGTTCTGGGCGAGCGGCGAGCGCGGAGGCGGCACTCTCGTCTGCCACTCCTGGGGCGACAATCGCCTCATAGCTCGCACTCGCAATCTCCACGGCCACGGCTCGGTCAATCGGTATGTTTAGCGCAACGATCGCTCCTGAAGCTGCTGCGTGATCTGTTTCGAGTGCGCGCTTAAGTGCACCGAGAGGGGTTTCAGCAGTCGCAACACCGATCGGATCCGTATGGCGGATCAGCGCAGCGCTTGGGACAGGAAGGTCCGCAACGAGTCGCGCGCCTGCGTCAAGGTCAAGGACGTCGTTGAGTGTGGGTTCGCTCCCTTGTACAAGTTGTCCGCCAAGCACACCTGCGTGATTCCGAGATGCGTGTTGGTACGCAGCGGCGTGCTGATGTGGATTCTCGCCGTGCTGGAATGTTCGTATGCGCTCCAAGAGAAGTATCTGTCGCTCAGGAAACTCGCCACTTCCACGCGCAGTTGGCGCGAGGATGGACGCGAGTGCAAACGCAGCACTCTTGATCAACCGTTCGCGGATGTCCGTGTCGACAGTGCCGCCATCACGCGCCATGGCAAGTGACCCAACAAAGTCTCCCGCATCCTCGACGTCGACCAGGAGAAGTGGTGCCCCCGCACCTCTCCCAATCACGTGGGCGGCCGCGCCGAGTGCCGCAGGACCAGCGAGCGGAGCGATCAGGAGATCGCTCTCCGTAAGGCCGCGCAACACCGCATCAAGTTCGGCGTCCCCGAGCGCCACGTGCGGGATCCCTTCGCGAGTGAGCTCAGGGGAGAGGGGGAGGCTCGCCTCTATGGAGCAGCCCTGTGCGGCGAGGGTGGCGAGTGTTGGCGTGAACCGAGCCACCGAGGGGTGTGCTGGGCTGGCGACGAGGAGGACCCGCATGGGGGCGATGATGGCATACTCGCCTCACGAACCGACCACGTATCGGACCAATAGAGATGAGTGAGGTAATGGAATGGCGCAGTGGCCTTGGGAGTATCTCTTCGTCGCGCTGAACGCGCGGCTCGGCACGTTCTACACCCCGTTCTGGGTGGTAAATCTTCTTCTCTTCATCCTCACCATCGTTGCGTATGCATGGTCGACGCGTGGGACACACGGGAGAGGAGTCCTCGGCAACGAGTGGGAGTATCTCCTCTGGATCGGTGTGAGCACCTTCGGGCTCAACCTTGTTTACGCCGCCTTCCAGTGGTACGGAATCTTTCCGATCGTTACGACTGCGGTTGGCCTCTACCTGCTCCGGGATACGGTCGTGAATCGCTTCCCGCCACAGCTCGCCGCTGAAGCGGCGCATGAGGCGATGTTGCGCACACGGCGTCAGGTGAGTGACGGCGTGGAGGCAACGATCAAGCGACCGAATCGCCGCGGCGGCAGCAAGAAGCGCTGAGCGTCAAGCGGTGGAGATCCGCCGCTTCGGACCAGGACAGCGCCGGCCAGATCGCGGTTCGGGAGCAACCGGCGTCGAGAGCGCACTCCTGTACGCCGGCACAACGGCACACATCACAGAGATCGCGTTGAGTGAGCGTGCAGCGCTCGGCCCACTTCGTTCACCGAATGACGCGCTGCTGATTGTGATTGAGGGTGGTGGGTGGCTCGCCCTTGCTGATGAGCGTCAACGTGTTGCATCTGGCGAAGCGATTGCGCTTCCTGCGGCGGTAGAGCGCCTCCTTGCCACCGACGGAGTTCCGCTACGAGCGATCCTTGTGGAGTTCTCTTCGCCGCGCGTACTCGAATAGCGCATAGGTAAGGAGCGCAACCACCGCGAGCGCTGCAGCGAAGAGGAGTGTTGCTCCGCTCACGAGCGGCACATCGACCGGCTTCTCAAGTGTGACCCCGAATTGGAACGACCAGGTCCACGTTGGGAAAACTCCCTGATACGCGTTGTGCACACCTGTTGGAAGTGGAAGCGCTGACCAGTTCGGGTACCACACCAGTGCGACGATCGCGATCGCGCCAAGCGACCAGCGGAACAAGCGACGAGGGTCGTGAATCTGACGAAGCGACCAGGCCACATATGCTGCAGGGATCAGGAGCAACGCGCCGATCACTGGCCCTGGTGTTGCGAGCCCCGAGGATAGACACACTTGGCTTTCCGCGTATACGTTGAGGACTCCCGCAACGGAACACATAAGCGGAGTCACAGCCCACAGAAGCGGTGCGGCCAGGATCAGTGCAGCGAGCCCGCCTTGTGCCAGGCGAACCGCGCGCGTCGCTCCGTTGCGCAAGTCAGCGAGGAGAAGAGCGAGTGCGATCAGTGCAATCTGCGAAGACGGCAAGTAGTGGTACTGAAACGCTGCGCGGTCGACGCGCGCCCATGGGAGCCAAAGTGCAAAGAAGATGATGGCGGCGCTCGCGAGGCCCCAACTCTTCTGCGTCCAAGCCTGCCATGCGAGCCACGCGGCGCCGGCGAGACCGAGAATGCGCGACGCAATGTTTCCTCCGTTGTAGATTGCGCCACTCCACCCGCCAGCCGCCGCAAAGCTCTCCTGGAAGAACCAGACTGGCTTTAGGTCAAGCGGCCATGCCCACCACGGTGAGCTTGCAGCGTGCGCCACGCGGAGTGTGTCGTGGTACTGATACATGGAGATGGTGAGGTCGGCAAGCGTTCGACCTTCGTTTCCGAGCGGCCACCCCTCGACGATCTGGTTTCCGAGCGCCGCCCAGGGGAGATAGCTGATCAGATAGACCGCAAGCGGGAGTGCAACGAGCGTTGCGCCGACAAGGAGTGTCGAAGCGCCGGAAGAGACGAGGTCGCCGACGCATTGGGGGTCAAGCCCTTTACCGTTCGCTCCACCAGCTCGGCGAACTGCCGCGACAGTGCCAATGATCAGCAGCACGGCAACTCCAAGGAAGGGGAGGTTTGGGAGGCGCTCACCCTGCGACGCGACAGAGAGTGCGGGGGGGAGGAGGATCGCACTGATCCCAATGAGTCCAACGAGGGCGGCGAGTCTCCCCCATGCACTGCGCGCAAGCCAGATCAGTCCGAGCGCTCCAATTCCGTAAAGGGCCAGCCACTTGCTCGCGAGAGCGAGGCCGAGGGTCACGCCAGTGACGAGCAGGAGGAGGCTCCCCCTTGCAACCCCGCGCGCGCGGCCCTGGAGCCACGCGACAAAGGCGCACGCGGCAGCTAGGAGCGCAGCAACGAGATAGATATCGTTCATCCCGATGCGGCTCTGCACGAAACCTGCGCCGTCCAGGAGGGCGAGCAGACCCGTGAGCGCGGCAACATCGCGGCGCTCTGTAAGGAGCCGCGCGAGGAGTGCAAGGAGTGCAGCAGCGATCGCTCCCGCAATCACTACTGGCCAACGCCAGCCTGCAGAGAGATCGCCGACAGCAACCTGGACCATCTCTCCGTTCGCCCATGCTGTGATCAGTTCACCGCGCCCTCCGTCCGGCACTTCGGCCGATCCGTCGATCACCACACCTGAAACGCCGTCGCTCGTGAGCGGCTCAACATTGCTCACCGTCGGATTGCGAAGTTCTGTGTCCGCAAAGTAGGCGTTTCCGTTCGGCTCAATGCTCCAAAGTGCGGCGGCGCCACTCGCTCCACGGGTCGGCGCAACTGCGTGCACAATCCGTGTCGCGGGATTCACGATGATCAACGACGCATCCGCGATGCTGATCGTCGTCACGCGTACGGATGGCGTATTCGCGCGAAGCGTGTACACCGAGATGCTCTCAGTCTCCGCGGCATAGACACGAGGCTCCTCAAACCAGTCCACGAATCCGAGCGCGCTCACTCCACCAGCTACGGTGGTACTCTGTGCGCCCCCAAGATCATCGGCGCGCAGAAGCGTGAGTCCAGCGCCACCTGCAACCAGCACATAACTCGCATTGTCGACACGAACGATCTCAATCTGACGTATCTCCGGAACAGCGAATCGGGCCGTGATGCTGCCGCGCTCGATGCGGAACACTTCGCTGCCCGTGGCGATCAAGGCGGCGTCATCAACGCCACGCACCGCTTGAACATCCGAGATGTTGGTGCTCCATCGGATAAACGGGTCGCTGTTGAGTCCGTCCGCAGCGTCACCTACTGCGCGCAGGAGTTCGCCATTTCCAGAAACAGCCCATAGCGAACCGTCATCCGCCACACTGATTGCACGAATGCTCGGTTCGTTGATCGTCCCAATCAACGCGCGTGTTGCCGGGTTGATCACATCAATGCCAGTTGCCGTGGCAACCCAGATCCGCGGCGCACCAACTGCGCCTTCTGGTCGTGATGCGATCGCAAGGATCGGAGCTCCGTAGTTGCTCCCGCCGTCCACGCGCGGGGCACCGAAGATCTCAAGGCCTGCTGCGATCGCATACTTCGCAAGATGTGGGTGGGTGTACTCGTAGATCGGATGTGGGTCGTCGTATCGCCAGTGCTGCATGAACTCTGTAGCTGTGCGCACGTGATAGACCTCATCGAAGTGGAATCGCGTTGGCTCACCCACTCGCCACCCGCGCAGTGATAGTGCGGTAACCGCAATGACAACGACCATCCAGAGGTCGATCCGGTTGAGGCGCGCACGCGGCGGAGCGAACGTGTTGTCTGATTCATCTCTCTCACGCGTGCGCGCGGGCGCCCGACGCACCACCCGTGAGATTCCTGTTGGCAGACGAAAGAGCTGGTAGCCAGCTGCGCAGAGAGCTGCGGCGGTGGCGATGGCTACCGAGATGATTGCAGCCGGCGTTTGCAGCGCTTCACTCGCTAGTCCCAGATCGGGGATTCCTGGATTCTGCAGGTAGTCAAGCGTAAGCACCCCCCATGAGTTGGCGATCAACACCACCCCGGTCAAAACGGCAGCCAGACGCCAGCCAGGGAGCGCTGCTGCGAGCGCGATCGTGAGTGGAACCGCGGGGAAGAGGTAGCGCTCGTGAACACGCGTGGGGAGGACGAAAAAGGCGATCGCGATCAACGCAAGCGCGGCAACCGTTCTCGTGCGCTCGTCATGTCGTGCCGCCCACACTGCTACGCCGATCGCCGCAACCAGCATCAGGGTGCCAATGAACAGTGCTGGCGGGCCGAAGCCAAAGAGAGGAGCAGTGTCGCTCCCCCAACCTCCGTTCAGGATGATGCCTGTTACGTCGCTATCCGCGAGTGCCCAGAGATTCCATGCATTCACGCTCAGATATGGATATGTTGCCGCTGCTTCTCCAACTCTCTGGATCACATCGACCAGCGTCAACCCAAACGGGAGTGCAGCAACGGAGACGACCGCTGCGCCAGTGAGGCCAACGAGTGGGATCAACCAAGCGTCTCCACTGCGGCGCGCGCGAACAAGAGCGATCACGGCAACCAGCGGGATGAGAATGCCGAACTGCGGCTTGATGACCGCGGCGAGTGCGGCGAGTGCGGCGGCGCGAACGGTACGCCCTTTGATCAGCTCTGCAACACCGAAGACCATGGCGCTCGTTCCAACCGCATCAACCTGACCCCAGACTGCGGAGTTCAGCCACGTGATTGGTGTGAACGCAAGGAGGAGGGCGACCACACGCTGCGCGCGCGTGGAGGCACCGAGCTCGCTCGCCAACCGAACTGTGGCAACGATGAGTAGCCCGTCAGCGAGGATCCCAGGGATCTTGATCAGTGCGCCAGGATCAAACGAACCTGTGAGCGCGCCGCTGAGCGCGCCGAGCGGCCAAAGGACCCAGAGGTAGCCAGGAAGATAATCAAGAAAGTAGCCGCGTGTATACGCGCCGAGTGGGCCATTCGCTCCAAGATCTGCGGCCCAGAAGCGAAACGCCTCAAGGTCTGCGGCGAATCCGGCGTTCGCAGGAAGGAACACGTATGCGATGATCATGCGCAACACAAGTGCGAAGACGACGATCAGCGCAGTGCTCATATGGTGAGTGTAGCCGCGGAGGGGGCAGGTGCAGATACCGATTAGCGAGCTCTCTCTCTTCCTTCCGTGCCACAACGAAGCGGAGAACCTTGATGCGCTTGTTGCGGAAGCACTGAGCGCACTCCCCGCGCTCGCCGAGCGGTATGAAGTGATCCTTGTTGATGACGGCTCTACAGATGGGACGCCTGCCGTTGCGGCCCGACTTCAATCGGCCCACGTGAATACTGTCCGCGTGATCCGACACGAAACAAATCGCGGGTATGGCGGGGCACTCCGCTCCGGCTTTGGTGGCGCGCGCTACGAATGGATTGCCTTCACCGATGGCGATCGGCAGTTCCGCGTTGCAGATTTGGCGGCGCTCATCGCAGCGGTGCCGAATCACGATACGGTTGCCCTCGGCTACCGAATCGAGCGTGCCGACCCTGCGCTACGCAAGATCTACGCCGCGCTGTATCGACTCGCGAATCGTGTCTGGTTTGGCCTGCAGGTACGCGACGTGGACTGCGCAATGAAGCTATTCCCTCGCAGCTCGTTGGACGGGGTTGCCGTGGCATCGAACGGTGCCTTCTTTTCAGCAGAGCTTCTTATCAAGTTGCGGGCGCGTGGGGTGCAGATGATTGAGGTCGGTGTCCCGCACTTCCCGCGAGTCGCCGGATCTGCTAGTGGCGCCCGACTCTCTGTGGTGCTCGCGGCGGTACGAGATTTCTGGTCACTTCGTGGTGCGCTCTGGCTCCACCGAGCGAGCGCGCTCGCGCGGGGGGTTCGGCTCCTCTAGATCAGCGCTCCGAGTCGCCTCCCTTTGCGTCGTTCGGCTGATCGCTGTCGAGTGAATTCACAAAGTCTCGAAAGAGCGAAAGGCGTTCCTCTTCAGCCGCCTCGGGAACGATCCCTTGCGCGGCTAGGAGGTCGAGCGAGATGAAGATTGGCGCGTTGGCGCGGAGGGCGAGCGCAACGGCGTCGCTCGGGCGCGCGTCCAGCTCCTGCACGGCACCGCCGGTGGGTGCAACGAGCATTCGCGCACGGAATGTTTCGTCTCGAAGCTCGATGATTCGAACCTCTCGAAGCTCCGCGCCGAGCGCGTTCATCATGAGCGTTGCAATGTCATGGGTCAGTGGGCGCTCAGGTCGAACTCCTTGCAGGTGGTATGCGATCGCGTTCGCTTCATGAGGGCCGATCGGGATGGGAAGATATCGTCGCTCCTCTGCGTCGCGGAGGAGCAGGATGTGTGTTCCAGAGAGCATCTGGACGCGAACCCCTTCAACGACCGCACGACGAAGATCCATGCGGTGATGATCGCACCCTTCGCCGCGGCGTGCGGAACGAAGAAGGTGGCGCGGGTTACGGCTGAGTGCTCGGCAGCTCAATCACGGGAGCCGCCGTGGGGGTCGGGGATGGAGTTGTGCCAGGGGTTACGGCTGCACCGAGGACTGCACCTCGGATGCGTCCTTCTTCGGCCCAGATGAACGTCGGCGCCCCACCATCTCGTGCCAGTGCGATGTAGCCGCCGACGATGTTCGAGACGACACCGTCGCTCGCCACAAGTTGATACTGCGCGAGCACGCTCCCAGAGGACGCCTTGCTGTACGCGAGGATTCGCTGATTGCGAACATCCCACCCGTAGAGTACGCCCGTACGGCTTGCACCCGTGGTGAGGATGAGCCGAATCTCTGGTGTGCTTCGGACCACGCCGTCTCCTGGGTCCGCTGGAGCCCACTCGTCTACCGCGCCACCCGCATACCTTCGTACGACGCCGTCTTCCGCAAGATAGAGATCTCCATCGATTGCCATCGCGTCCACGCTGGCGAGCGAAGTCGGGTTGATCAGATATCCGGTTGGTGGGGCGGGATAGCCAGTTCCGTCTGGGGCGGGCGTGTATCGCAAGATCTGTCGCGCCGAAGGGTCAACCACGTACATTCGATACAGCCCTGTCCCTTCATCGGCAGCGAATCCAGAGATGATCCGAACATCGCTCCCCCAGAGCTCGCCGTCCCTCACGCGGAGCTTCACGAGTGTTCCCTTCCCGCTCGAATCAGCCGGTCGCCAGCGCCACAGGTTGGACGAGGCATCAAAGATGAGGATGTCTGGACCTGATGCGCTGATGGTCTGCGCGCGGCCCGTGGTGCTCCCGAACAGCTCATATCCAGGTTGGTAGATCACCGTCGCGCGCGGGTTCGGTTGCGCTGCCGGATCCACCCGATACACGGCTCCTGAGAAGTCATCCAGGATGTAGCTGTATCCGTCTGGTCCTTGGGTGATTGCGGTGATCTTGATTGGCACCGATGCAGAGGCGAAGTCGAACACCTCAAACACTGATGCGCGCGTGAGAAGGAATAGCTTGTCGAGCGGCGGTCCGATCCTATCGCGCAGGGCGTTGATCTCTGATGAGGCTGCGCCACCGGCTTCCGCTACCAACAGCTTCTCTATTGCGCTGACGAGGAGGGTTCGCGCGCGGTCTGGGTCGCTCGCCAACAGATTGGTCACTGGGTTGAGCGCTTCATCAACGGCCCGAGCTGCTTCCACGAGTGACTCACGCGCATTCGCCGCCGCGTCCAGCGTTGGATCTGTTCGATTCAGGTAGACGTTAGCAACACCGCCAATCGCGGTGACGAGGATTGCTGTAAGCAGGACGCCTGCGGTGCGGCGACGACTTCGAGCGGTTGCCTCTATTGGCGATGTCTCGCGGCTGCGCTCGATGTCAAGGCTCGGCTCTTGGGTTCGGGTGGCGAGCCATGGGAGGCGCCGCTCAGCTGCGCTGATGAGTTTTCCAGCCGCAACGCGGAGCCTTGAGGGTGGAGTAGTTCCTCGCTCGGCGCGAGAGCGTTCGACCTCCGGCTCCGCACCAGGCTGACGCTCCGCGCGTGCGCGTGCGGCGCGTCGGATCGCCTCACGGTTCCTCGCATCACGGCTTGGTTGAGCCACACGCGCCGCAGGCCCGCGAGTCGACACCCCGCCACGGGCGCCGCCACCTCGGCGTTCGGCGAGCACCTCCTGAGCGGCTCGATCAATTGGGGTGTACGGCTCCGTGAGTAGTTCCGGAAGGCGGCGATCCCCTTCTGGTTTGGGTGGCACGGCGGCGGCGATGAGTTCGCCTCGTTCGTCGTTCCCTTCCTCCCATCTCGCGCGGGCCCGCACTTTCGCTTGGGCGATATTGTCCACGGGGATGGTTAGGAGTGTGTCGCGCGCTTGCGGGACGCTACGCGGTGGTGGTGGCGCGGGCTCTTCGTTTGCGAGCAGGAGCGCAAGTCTTGTGCTCTCGCTTGCCGAACCTGGCCGTCGCTTCAAGAGCGCTCGACCCTCCTCTTCGCTGACAGCCAATGCAATTCGGTCCCCAACTGCGAGCGCGACGCGTCCGGTGGCGACTCCTTGTCGTTGAGCCGCATCAGTGGACGCGCCTGGAGCGCCCGAGGGGAGTAGGAGAGTGACGTGTCGGCTTTCGCGGAGGAGCGAGGCGACGGCGGTTAGGGCTCCACTTGACGCAGCCCACGCCTCACGACGAAGGAGGCCGATCATGCATACCTCGCTCGCATCTCCGAGCTGCTTGCGAATCGCAACGATAACGGAGCGAGCCCGTTCGGTCGCACCTCCTTCAGTGCGGTCGAAGTGATTGAGGGCATGCTCGGCTGCATCCTTGAGTCGCGATGTGTTCAATCCTGGGGCGGAGATTAGAACTGCGCGGGCGCCGAGCGTGCGCGATGTCGTGGGGTTCGTCGGCATGCGCAGGAGAAGCGCGTGGTCGCCCGCCGTGACCAGCGCCGCCGAGCCAACCACCAAGGTTGGTTGCGCATTAGATGTTCGGATGTTGTCGCCCATTGTGCTGAGGATACGCCTAGTGTCGCCCAGGATCGTCGCCGCTTTGGCTGAGGCGCACGGTCAACCCGATTGCGCGCGCGCCGCCTGGGTGGATCGAATAGGCGCTGGCAATCTCGGCACTGCGTAAGTGGAGTTCTTGTGCGGTTGCGTGGTCGTCAACCTCAATCACAAGGCGACCGCCTTCGCTTCTCGCCGTAAGGCGGCAGTGAGGCGCAAGGTGTGGGGCTATCTGCATGAGGAGCTCATGAAAGGCTCGCGCGCGCTGCGAGAGCTCGAGCTCCTCTTGAAAGCCGAGTGCGCGCGCCGCTTCAGGAATCAGTGCGCTCAGCTTCTGTGGCTTCCCTTTGCGTTGGCGCTTATCGTTCACGCTTCACCTCGCTTCCGCGCGGACCTTGAACCACCTCCTGGCATGCGCTACCGGCGACGAGCCGCGGAGCGAGATCGCTGAGTGTCGTGGTCGTGATGATGGTCTGTGGGAGCGCGGTGAGGCGGTGGACGAGATGGTCGCGTCGCTCTGGGTCAAGCTCAGAGAACGCGTCGTCAAGGAGAAGGAGTGGCGCTTCGCCGCGCTCTGTCGTCAGCAGCTCGATCTCTGCGAAGAGCAAGGCGAGAAGCAGGCTGCGCTGTTGTCCACGCGAAGCGATCGGCGCAAGATCCTTCCCGTCGGTGGTAAACATCAAATCGTCACGATGCGGGCCAACCAGCGTGTGTCCCTGATACCCTTCGCTCTCCGCAGTTTCTTCGAACGCCCTGCGGAGGCGCGTCGCTGCAGCGCCCTCGTCCTCATCTTGGAGATGCGCTTCGCGCGAAACGTAGTGGACGGCGAGGGCGCCCTCCGTAGGGGCGACTTCGCGATGCGCGGCCGAGAGCGGAGCTGCAAGCGCGCGCAGAAGCTCATTGCGGGCGGCAACAATCTCCGCGCCGCAAGTGATCAAGAGCTCTGTCCAAGGTTTCATCTCCGCGCTGATCGCGCGTCGCTCGGCACCGTCGCTCTCAAGCGCGTCCTTCAAGAGGCGGTTGCGTTGTTTGAGCGTGCGCTCATACCTGGTGAGCGCAGCCCGGTAGCCCGTCTTCCACTGGATTGCCATTCGGTCGAGGACGGCGCGGCGTACAGAAGGGGCTCCGACCACAAGGCCCGTCTCTTCCGGGACGAAGGTGGCGACCTTGAGCTTCTCGCCGAGCGTCTCACTTCTTCGAGCGGTGCCGTTCACGAGATATCGGGTGCGGTCTGAGCGTCCAATCTCCGCTGCAAGCATGGTCGTCGCGAGCGGATCGTCCTGCGCCTCCTGTGGGGCTCGGAGCGTGACGGTGAACGCGCCGTTCGCTGCCCCCTCTTGCACGAGCTCACGGAGCGCGCCCGAGCGGTGTGAGCGTCCGGTCGCTGCAACGACCAGCGCTTCGATCGCGGTGGTCTTCCCGGCGCCGTTAGCCCCCCAGAGGATTTGAGGGCCTGCGGAGAAGCGAATCTCGCCGGCGGTCCAACTTCGAATGTGTTGAAGGCGCAGGCGCTCAATCACTCTGGCCACTCCTCTTCATCCGTTTACGGGTGTGTGGGCCGCGCGGTGTGCGGCACCGTTTGGTCAGGAGGGGGTACGCACCGGCATCACGACATGGAGGTAATCGCGCCCGTCGAGCGGGCGAAGCAACCCTGGTGCGATCGGCCCGGTGAGCTCCAAGGAGAAGCGGTCTGCTTCGACGCGCGAGAGGACATCCACAAGGTATTTGGCATTGAACGCAATCGTTGTGCCTTCGCCTTCTACGGTCGCCTCAACGTGGGCTGCGTGATCCCCGATGTCCGCAGCGGCCGTGATGTCGATTGCCCCGCCACCCTCTGGTGTGATTGCGAAGCGCACGATGTGCGCCGACGCGTCAGCGACAACCTGTGCGAGGCGGACGGCACGCAGGAAATCGTCGCGAACGATCGTCACCTTTGTGGTGTGAGATGTTGGGATCACCTGTTGGAACGGCGGGAATTGCCCGTCGATAAGCCGGCTGACGAGCATGGTGTCGCCGAGCTTGAACTGCAGCTGATTCTTTGCCGGTGTCAGGGTGATCTCAACGAGATCGTCAACGTCTGAGAGCAGCCGGAGGAGTTCAGCATACGCGCGCGCGGGCACGATGATGCTCGTCTCTGGCGCCGCCTCTGCGAGCCCGGCGCCGGCGACTGCGATGCGATAGTTGTCGGCGGCGGCGAACGTTGCCTTCTCTCCCGTGAAGCTTGTGAGCACGCCGGTGAGGATCGGCCGTGCCTCATCGCCTGCGGCAGCAAACACCGTTGAGTCGAGTGCGGCGCGCAACTCTTTTTGTGAGATCCGCGCCGTCACTCGTTCGCCGGCGGCACCGACTTGCGGGAAGTCGTCAGCTGGGGTTGCTCGAAGGTGTGATGCGCTGCGACCACACTTCAGGTGAACCCGGCCGTCAGGAAGCAGCGAGATGTCAATCTTCTCGTTCGGCAGCCCGTTCACCACATCGCTGAGGAGGCGCGCTGGGATCGTTGTTGCGCCCTTCCCTTCAATCTTTGCGGGAACCCAGTGGGTCACCGCGATCTCAAGGTTAGTTGCCACAAGGCGGAGGCCGCCGTCTTCAGTGCCGAGGTAGACGTTGGAGAGGATTGGGAGCGTGTTGCGGGAGGCCACGCCGTGGCCCACAACCGCCAAACCGCGCGAAAGGTTCTCTTGGGTCACCGATAGCTTCATGTTCCATCCTCCACATACCCCTGGGCGTCTTGCTAATAGTGTCTTATCTCTTAAATCTCGTCACCGCCATATTCGTAGTGTGGAACCTGTGGAGCATACGCGTAAGCACTCATCAAGGACTCGTGGGGAACCGTCCCCAGCACGTGAACCACCCGCTCTCAACAGGCGTAAACCCCTCCCCCCCCACAGGAGAGGCTGGGGGTATCCCCGGAAGAGTTCTCCACACTGTCTCCTCAGGCGCACACCGCCCCTTCGCGAGAGAGTGGCGCTTCCACCACTTCTCCACGAGATATCCACAGGGTTAGGCGGAGGCGGCGGCCCCCTGGCCGTGTCGAAGCAGCGCCTCGCGCAGGAGGGCCACCTCTCGGCGGAGCTCCGCGTCATAACTCATCTCGCGCTCAATCTTCCCGCAGGCGTGGATGATCGTGGAGTGGTCACGCCCCCCGAGCGCACCACCAATACGCACGAGCGACGCATCCGTCTCCTCGCGCGAGAGGTATGCGGCGATCTGTCGTGGAACGACAATCTCGCGGTCACGCTTCGGTCCACGTAGCTGCTCAACGGTCACCCCGTAGTGCTCGGCGACGACCGCAACCACCTGCTCCGGCTCCAGGATGCGCTTCGGGCTTGGGTAGACCGCTTCGCTCAGCACTCGTGCCGCAAGCTCCATGGTGACTGGCATGCCGCTAAGGCGGCCCACCGCCACGAGGCGGGTGAGCGCCCCTTCAAGCTCGCGCACATTGCTCTGCACGCGGCGCGCGACCTGCTCCAACACCTCGTCGGCAACGATCACGCCACTCTCTTCAACCTTGCTGCGAAGAATGGCGATGCGCGTCTCAAGGTCAGGCGACGAGATGTCCGCAATCAAGCCCCATTCAAAGCGAGAGCGGAGGCGCTCTTCAAGTAGCGAGATCTCCTTTGGTGTGCGATCCGAAGTGATCACGATCTGCTTCCCTGCGGAATGGAGCGTATTGAACGTGTGGAAGAACTCTTCTTGAGTCCGCTCCTTATCCGCAATGAATTGGATGTCGTCGATCAACAGCACGTCAATCTTCCTGAAGCGCGAACGGAATGCGTCGGCAGCACCCTGCTGGATACCGAGAATAAACTCATTGGTGAATGCTTCACCTGTGATGTAAAGGACACGTCGCCTTGGCGAACGTTCCATCACCGCGTTTCCAATTGCGTGAAGTAGATGTGTCTTGCCGAGCCCGGTACCGCCGTATAGGAAGAGAGGGTTGTATGCGCCACCGGGTCGCTCGGAGACAGATTGCGATGCGGCGTGTGCGAGTCGGCTCGCGGAGCCTACGACATACGTCGCGAATGTGTATCGCGCATTCAGGTTTGTTGGACGTACAGGCTCACTCGCGTCAACAACACGAACCGAATCACCCGTCGGTGAATTTACGCGCGACGGCGATGGGTTGTCTGCCTGCGCACTCTTCTTCCCCGCGAGTGCGCCTTGCGCATCAAGCTCTTCGTCGCTCACAACCTCAACTTGGAGCGTCACGCTATAGCCAACGATCTTTGCGATCGTTTGCGCGATGAGTGAGCGGTAGCGCTCTTCGATCCAATCCTTTGCAAAACCAGAAGAGACGCCGAGCGTGAAGGTGCTGCTCTGCTCTTCAACGCGGAGGAGTGCTGTTCGACGGAACCAGGTTTCGAAGGTTGCCTGGGAGAGGCTGATCTCAAGCTCTCCGAGAGCGGCGCGCCAAACCTGTCGTCGATCCATGCCGCAGCGCCTCCCTCTCTTCCCCGCGTCAGAGAGTCGGTGGGGCAACGCGGTGGCCGCCCGGACCCTGTTGGGGGGAGGCGGAGAATAGCAGCAACTTCTCAACCCGTACGACGCGTCGCGCGAACATTGTTACACGCTGGGGCGGGGCGCTGTTTCGCTCGCGCTCCCCTCATCAGGTGGTGTGGACCCGAAGGTGTCCGTGCCTGAATTGACACCCTGGCGGCTCCCCGACGATACTTCCCTTCCTAGATCCGCCCACCTCGCGGCCCTAGGCCAGGCAGCCCTCTTGGCACTCGGTCCGCACGACGGAGCGACGCCAAGGCCACATTGACGGGAGCGATCATCATGAAGCGAACGCACCAGCCAAAGAAGCGACAACGATTCCGCGAACACGGTTTCCGTAAGCGCATGTCGACG
>JBJTVF010000018.1:0-2790 GCA_046081085.1 Candidatus Limnocylindrus sp. | reverse complement strand
CGACGTGAATCAGGCGCGCGACTCCGCGTCTACAGGATCTGGCGTGGCGAGATCAAATGCATCGTGCAGCGCCTTGAGCGCGCGATCTGCATCTCCCTGCGCAACAATACAAGTGATGCGGATCTCTGACGTAGAGATCATCTGGATGTTCACCTTCGCATCGGCGAGCGTGCCGAACATGCGCGCCGCATATCCGGGCGCATTCTGAATGCCGGCACCAACGATGGAGATCTTTGCAACGGTTTCGTCGATCTCCAGCGCCCGCGCACCGATTGATTCGCGAATCTTTTCAAGGATGGGTCGCGCCGCGGCAAGGTCACTGCGGCCACAGGTGAACGAGAGGTCGGTGGTGCCGTCGTGCGATACGTTCTGCACGATCATGTCCACGTTGATGGTCGCTGCGGCGAGCGGATCAAAGATGGACTTGGCAATGCCGGGGCGATCGGGGACGGCGACCATCGTCACCTTCGCCACCTTCGTATCTGCGGCCAGTCCGCGCACCTTGTTTCGCTGCTCCACGTGTACATCCTCCTTGATCTGGGTTCCCGATTGGTCAACAAAGGAGCTGAGCACCTCAATGGTGACCCCGTTCACCCAGCCCAACTCTACGGCGCGGGTCTGCATCACCTGTGCCCCCTGGTTGGCGAGCTCCAGCATCTCCTCGTAGCCGATCACCCGCAACTGACGGGCGTCCGAAACCACGCGGGGATCCGCCGTGTAGACGCCGGTCACGTCGGTGAAGATCTGGCAGCGATCGGCACCGAGGGCTGCCGCCAGGGCCACGGCCGAGGTGTCCGACCCGCCGCGACCGAGCGTGGTGGTCTCGGTGCCGCTCACCCCCTGGAAGCCGGCAACGATCACCACTCGTCCGGCGCTGATCTCTTCGCGGACCCGCTTCGGCTCAATGGCGGCGATGCGCCCCTTGCCGAACGTGCCGTCCGCGCTGATGCCGGCCTGTGCGCCGCTGAGGCTGACCGCCTCCACGCCGCGCGCGCGCAGTGCCATTGCCAGCAGCGCCGCCGACTGGATCTCACCGGTGGCGAGCAGCGCATCCTGTTCGCGCGCATCGGGGAGCGCGCCGCCGGTGACTTGCGCGGCGAGTGAGAGCAGATCATCGGTGGTGTCGCCCATGGCGGAGACCACCGCAACCACGCTACTTCCCGCGTTGCGATCGGCGGCAATGCGCGCCGCTACGGCGCCGATGCGCGCGACATCCGCGACGGAACTGCCGCCGTACTTCTGCACGAGGAGCGCTTCGCTCACGCGCCGAACCCTGCGTACGCCTCAATGCGCACGCCATCTGCATCAACATCAAAGCGCAGTGCGCCGCCGCCAATCTGCGCGGTGCTGATCGCCGCCTCCATTGCCGCAGCAACCGCGCTGACGCGCGACGCATCATCAACGATCGCAATCACCGAAGAGCCAGCGCCGGCGAGAGAGGCGCCCACCGCGCCTGCGCCAACGGCAGCGGCAATCAGCGAGGGCATAGCGCGATACTTTGCCGCGCGATACGGCTGATGCAGTCGATCGTCTGCAAGGAGTGAAAAGCCCGTGACGTCGCCGGCCTCGAGCGCGGCTATCCCCGCCGCCATCCGACCAGCGTTGTGCACCGCATCTTCCATCGGCACCTTGTTCGGCAGCGCCGCCCGCATCTCGCTGGTGGGGAGTCGCAACTCGGGGATGGCTACGACTGGGATCGTCCCCTCTGGCACAGCGATCAAACGCGCGGTCAGCACGCCGTCAACGCGCGCGCTCGCCACCAAGCCGCCGAAGATTGCAGCGGAGGCGTTGTCGGGGTGACCCTCGTAGTCGTCGGCGGCGGCGAAGAGTCGATCGGTCAGTTCGTCTGGGAAGAGGTCGGCGCATGAACCGGGAAGATCATCAATAGAGCCCGATGCGCCAGCCAACGCGGCACCGGCGAAGAGGGCGCCCACGAAGGCGGCGGCGGAGGAGCCGAGTCCGCGCGCGAGCGGGATGCGATTCAGCGCCTTGATCTCTAACGAGAGTCGATCGGCATCCGCAACGCCCGCGGCGGTGAGACCGCGCACCAGCGCCCCCGCCATGACGTTGCGCTTGTCCGTGGGCAGCTCGCTGAGCCCCTCGCCCTCAACAACTACGGAGAAATCCCCGGCGGCACCTGGTAGGGCGAGTCCCGATACGCGGACGGTGAGTTCATTGCGGTAGTCGAGCGCCAGCGCGAGCACGTCGTAGCCGGCGCCAAGGTTCGCCACCGTCGCTGGGACAGAGATCGTCACCGAGCGTCCAATGAGAGCCTTCAGCTGCTCGTCGCTCATCTCACCACGCTCCCATCACCAACCGAGTGCCGCGCGCACGCCAGAGAGCGTGGCGTCGGCTTCGCGAATCTCACCGATCATGCGCGATGCGGTGTCTGGATCCTTCAGGCCGAATCCCGTCATCACCGCAACAATGCGCGCCGAACCATCCACGCGTCCGGAATCGATCAAGTTGCGCAGTCCGGCAATCGGTGCCGCACAGGCGGGCTCCACGAAGATGCCGCCAAGTCGAATGATCTCTTCCTGCGCGCGCAGGATCTCTGCATCCGTCACCGCATCGATCAGGCCACCAGATTCGTCGCGCGCCGCGATCGCCGTCTCCCATGAGGCGGGCTTGCCGATTCGAATCGCCGTGGCAACCGTCTCCGGATTTGAGATCGGCGAACCGCTCACCAGCGGCGCGGCCCCCGCCGCCTGCACTCCGACCATGCGCGGCCGCCGCTTCGCGCTGCCACCAGCAAACGCGTCGTTGAAGCCGCGCCAGTAGGCGCTGATG
>JBJTVF010000017.1:0-55009 GCA_046081085.1 Candidatus Limnocylindrus sp. | reverse complement strand
TGCGCTGCGCTCACACAGCGTGGAAGAGAACCGTGCCCTCGCGGCAGCGGCAGTTGCGGCGCAAGACAGTGGAGTGGTTGCCTTTGACCTTGCCGGTCGCGAGGCGGCCTTCCCTGATCCGCTCACGTTCAAGGATGCATTTGATGTTGCGCGGAGTGGTGGCATGGCGATCACTCTGCACGCGGGTGAGTGGGGTGGCGCGGCACAGGTTCGCCGTGCGCTGGAGGTCGGGCCCGCGCGCATTGCGCACGGCGCCGTTGCCGTTGATGACGCTGCCCTGTGCGACGAACTGATCGCGTGCGGCGTGGTGCTCGACCTTTGCCCCTCAAGCAACGTTCAGGCGGCGATCGTTCCTGGATACGGTGACTTCCCAATCCTCGTTCTCCACCGCCGCGGCGTGCGCGTCACCCTGAACACCGACGACTTGATCGTCAGCGATCTGACTCTCTCGGAGGAGTACCTGAGGGTTCGCCGACGCCTCGGCTCAACTGTTACCGAGCTCCTCGCCCTCGCTCGCACGGGGTACGAGGTTGCCTTCGTTGAGGACGAGGCGCGCCGGCCACTCTTGGCTGCGTTCGACGCGTGGGTTGAGGAGCGGCTCAGTCAATAAGGAGACGGCGGGACCTGCACGGGAAACCTGAGCGCAAATCAGCAGAGAATCAGGCACAATGCCGCCAGAGGCCAGCACTGTGCTGGCCCGCCGAGGCGCGTGCCTTGGCTAAAGATATAGCGGAGGGCTAGAAAGAGATGAAGACGCGAATGCTCGCGCTCCTCACCATTCTCGGGCTCGTCGTGACCGCCTGTGGCGGTTCGACCGAGTCACCATCCGCCTCTGTTGCCGCCGGCAAGGGCGACTACAAGGCGTGCCTCGCACTCGACGTGGGAGGCATCGGTGACAAGAGCTTCAACGACTCGGCCTACGAAGGCCTCCTAGAAGCTGAAGCGGCTGGGTACGACACTCAGTACAGCGAAGCAAAGACTGGCGCGGACTACGCTGCCAACATTCAGCTTCTGATCGATGAGGGATGCAATAGCATCATCGTCGTTGGCTTCAGCCAGGGAGAGGCCGTTGTTGCGGCCACCACGGCAAATCCTGACATTGCATTTGCGCATGTCGACTCGACCTGGGCAGATGCGAACGTCCCAGCAAACTTCACCGGCCTCGACTTCCAGATCGACCAGGGTTCAATGCTCGCGAGCTATCTCGCGGCAACGATCTCCGAGTCCAAGAAGCTCGGCGTGTTCGGTGGTCAGCCGTTCGCAGGCGTGACCCGCTTCATGGACGGGTGGGTTGCTGGCGCAAACTACTACGCAGAGGAGAGTGGCAGCGCAGTCGAGGTGCTCGGCTGGGATGCGGTTGCGCAGAGTGGAACGTTCGCCCCGAGCGACAATCCATGGGGGAACAAGGAGTTCGGCAAGTCGACAGCCGAGCAGTTCTTGAGCCAGGGAGCAGACGTCGTACATCCAGTCGCCGGCCAGACCGGTGAGGGGACGTACGAGGCGATGCTCGCAGCGGGCAAGTACTCGGTTGGCGTTGACGCCGACCAGTGCCTGACGCTTCCTGACTATTGCGGCACGCTTCTCACATCGGCCATGAAGCTGATTGGGCCAGTCGTGTTCGCGACGATCGAGAAGAACTATGCGGGCGACCTCGGCGGTGAGAACCTCACGGGTACGCTCGAGAATGGCGGAGTCGGAATTGCTCCGTTGAATCGCACCGAGGCGGCATGGACGGCGGCATTCGGCAGCCTCGTGACCGCAGACGTCATTGCGAAGGTCGAGGCTCTCAAGGCCAAGATCATCAGCGGTGAGGTCAAGGTTTCGGACTACTTCGACTAGGTAGTTCACGCGACGGGAGCTGATCGCTCGCGTCGCAGCGCAATCGGTCCCGGCGGGCGACCGTCGGGACCGATTGCGCAAGTTTCAACCCTCTGGAGTTAACCTTTGGAACCTCAAGATCGGAGTCTCGATTGTCGTTGCGATTGGAGCTACGGGAGATCACCAAGCAGTTTCCCGGTGTGCTCGCGAACGATCACGTCTCGATCCAGGTAGAACGAGGCAAGGTCCTCGGCCTGCTCGGGGAGAACGGCGCCGGGAAGTCGACCCTGATGAACATTCTCTCTGGGATCTACCGCCCTGATAGTGGCAGCATCGTCGTCGATGGCGAAGTGCGAGTCTTCAAGGATCCTGCTGAGGCTATCGCGGCAGGTATCGGAATGGTTCATCAGCACTTCATGTTGGTACCCGTGTTTGACGTCGTTGAGTCGGTCGCCCTTGGGGCCGAGACGTCGCGTGGTCTCCTTGGAACCTTCGACCGCAGTGCCGCGCGAACGAAGATTCTCGATCTCTCCAAGCGGTATGGCCTGAGCGTCGATCCTGATGCGAAGATCGAATCGCTCCCAGTTGGTGTTCGCCAGCGCGTCGAGATCTTGAAGGCGCTCTATCGCCAGAGTGACGTGCTCGTCCTCGACGAGCCGTCTGCAGTGCTCACGCCTCAGGAGACGGAAGAGCTGTTCGAAATCATCCGCGGACTGGCGAAGGCCGGGACCTCGGTCATCTTTATCACGCACAAGCTCCACGAGGTCCTCGAGGTTGCGGACACCATCACGGTCCTTCGCCGAGGAAAGGTGGTCGACACCGTCAAGCCGAAGGATGCCGACCCGAAGCGGCTTGCCGAGATGATGGTGGGCCGAGAGGTGCAACTCACCGTCGACCGAGGGTCGGCAAAGATTGGTTCGGTTGCGCTGAGCTTGGAGAAGGTCGACGTCCTCAATTCGGCAGGTGAGATCGCGGTCTCCAGCGTGGACCTGGAGATTCGTGCGGGTGAGATCGTCGCCGTTGCCGGCGTCCAAGGGAATGGACAGACAGAGCTGGTCGAGGCGATCACTGGGCTGCGACCCGTGGACAGCGGCGTGATGACACTGAACGGCAAGAACATTGTCGGGGCGACGCCGAGGCAGATCGCCGACGCTGGAGTCGCGCACATCCCCGAAGACCGCAGCCGCGACGGAATGATCAAGGGGATGACCGTCGCCGAAAACCTGATGCTGAACTCCTACCACCGTGCGCCGTTTAGCTCGGGCGCAACCCTCAACCGCGCGGCGATCAACTCGACTGCAGAGAAAATCGTAAAAGACTTTGATGTGCGAACACCGTCCATCCACACGGATATCGCCAGCCTCTCTGGTGGCAATCAGCAGAAGGTCATCGTAGGACGAGAGTTCTCGCGATCGGTCGCTCTGGTCGTCGCGGCTCAACCGACGCGTGGGCTCGACGTGGGCTCGATCGAGTACATCCACAAGCGAATCGTCGAGCAGCGCGACGCTGGTGCGGCCGTCCTGATTGTCAGCACCGAGCTTGACGAGGTGCTCGCGCTCGGGGATCGGATCGCCGTGATGTTCGAAGGACGAATCGTTGGCGTGCTCGATGCGAAAGATGCAACGCGCGAGCGCGTCGGTCTGCTCATGGGAGGATCAGCGGCATGAGGCGCGTTCGAGAGCTCCTCTCCGCGATTCGGCTCCCGGCGCTCTCGATACTCGTCGCGCTCCTCGTCGGTGGGGTGGTCATCATCTTGAGCGACCTCGAAGTGCTGGCGATGATCCCCACCAATCCTGTCGGCGCACTCGGCGAGGGGATCGGACGAGTCGGCGCCGCCTACTCGGCGCTCCTTCGCGGCGCGTTCGGCAATCCTGAGCGAATTGCAGAGGCGCTCGCGTCTGGGGAGCCTGCTGAACTTGCGCGCGCGGCACGCCCGATCACCGAGAGCCTGCTGAAGTCGATTCCGTTGATGTTCGTCGGGCTCGGCGTCTCAGTGGCATTTCGGTCTGGAGTCTTCAACATCGGAGGCGAGGGGCAGTTCCTAATGGGCGGTCTCGGCGCGACCACCGCGGCAATCGTGCTCGGCGGTGTGGGGCTTCCCGCCCCGCTCGTAATCGTTGGAACCATCGCCGCAGGTGCGCTGCTTGGCGCGTCGTGGGGCTTTATCCCCGGATTCCTTAAGGTGCGCGCGGGCTCCAGCGAGGTGATCACCACGATCATGCTCAACTACGTCGCCAGCCTGTTCGTCTTCTTCCTGCTCTCGAATTGGACGCTGATCCAGCGCGAAGACGGAACCCAGCCGATCTCGAAGGCACTCGCCGACTACATCGTGATACCCGGCATCCTGCCCATCCCCGAACTCCGATTGCACCTCGGGTTCCTGGTCGCGCTCGCCGCCGCGGCAGTGGTGAGCTGGTTCTTGTTCCGTACCACGCGAGGGTTTGAACTTCGCGCCGCCGGCCTGAACCTCGATGCAGCGCGATATGCGGGCATGGGTGCCTCCTCGTCGATCGTTGCTGCCATGGCGATCTCGGGCGCGTTGGCCGGCATGGGCGGCGCGTTCGAAGTCACGGGGACGATCAAGCAGTTCTCGACCGTGGTGTCCGGCGGGGTGGGATTCACGGCGATCGCGATTGCGCTGGTCGGTGGCACGCGCCCGAGCGGCGTGATTGCAACCGCCCTGGTCTTCGGCGCGCTGCGCAACGGTGGAGGACTGATGGGGCTTGAAACTTCTATTCCGATCGATCTCCTCTTCTTTATCCAGGCGCTGGTGATCATGTTCATCGCTGCCCCAACACTCACGGCGCGCATAATCCGCATGCCGTTCAAACGTAAGGCGAAAGAGGTGGCCGCATGAGCGCTGCAAAGAAGTCCGCGACCCCGGCAGTTCGCACCATGGGTGCGGAGGAGCTCAAGGCGCTTCGCGGCTCGCGCATTCGAGCAGCGATCTTCGCAATCTTCGCTCTGGCCGCGTTTGCCGCGGCTACCGCCAACGGCGCCACTGTGGCGAATCTCTCACTTTGGTTGGACACCATCGGTGGGTCCGACGCACTCATCTCGTTCCCAGTGTCCATCGTCTGGATCGCTGCAGGCCTCGTCCTCGGCGCGGTTGCAACTGCTCAATATCGCCGTGGAGGCAGTTACCGATGGCGAATAGGGTTCGCCGCCGCCGCTCCTCTCCTAGTCCTGGCAACGTTCACCACGCTTCTCTCAGGTACGCCTGCGAACCTAACGGTGCTCTTCACGGGAACGTTCAACTACGCTGGCCCGGTAGCCATCGGTGCACTCGCGGGCATCATCTCCGAGCGGAGTGGCGTCTTGAACATTGCGATCGAGGGGAAGTTCCTGCTCGGCGCACTCTCTGGCGCCGTCGCGTCGAGCATCTTCGGCGTGGCGATCGCAGGACCGGTTGCAGGCGCAGTGCTCGGCGGCCTGGTAGGTCTGCTCCTTGCAGTGCTCGGCCTCCGCTACAAGGTCGATCAGATCGTCGCGGGCACAGTGATCAACCTTGGCGCTGCTGGAATCACAACATTCGTCTATTTGCGTGTGCTCCAGGTGCACAGCGAATTCAACAACCCGGTGAGCATCCTGCCCGTGAAGATTCCGATCTTGGGTGACATTCCAATCATCGGGAACATCTTCTTCACGCTGAGTCCCTATGCGTATGCCGCCGTGATCCTCATCGCCTTCTTCACCTACATGCTCTTCCGCACGCGATGGGGGTTGCGCTTGCGTGCGAGCGGCGAAATGCCAGCTGCAGCGGGTACCGTCGGCGTCGACGTCATGAAGTTGCGCTATCGAGCGATGATCCTTGCGGGAGCACTTGCCGGTTTCGCCGGTTCGTATCTTGCGCTTGGCGGCACTGGCGGCTTCGGCATGGGTATCTCCGCGGGACGCGGCTTCATTGCGCTTGCGGCACTCATCTTTGGTGCGTGGAAGCCGTGGAACGCGCTTGGCGCTGCACTGATCTTCGGATTCGCAGAGGCGGCATCGACGTTGCTTTCCATCCTCGGCGTCGGTCTCCCGCCACAAGTACTGCTCGCCGTGCCGTATGTGATGACGATCATCGTCGTTGCTGGCTTGATCGGCCGCGTGCGCGGTCCGGCATCTGCTGGGCGACCATACGAACAGGGGTAATCGCGTGTGTGCGACGGGTGCACTGCGGTGAGCGGTGACAACCCTCGGATCGGCTGGCCGACCTTTCACCATGCGAATCTCACGCCGAGGACGGCCCCAGTAGGGAGCGTCGAGTCGCCGTTGCCGATCATCGTGGATAGCGATCCAGGTCTCGACGATGCGCTCGCGATCGCGCTCGCCGTGGTGCGACCGGAGTTGCGTCTGCTCGCGGTCACAAGCGTCGGAGGCAACGCGGATGTCCATCACTGCACCGAGAACGCACTTCGGTTGTTGCACCTCTATGGTGCGGACGAGGTTCCGGTTGCCGAGGGTGCCTCTGGACCGCTGACCGGTCCGCTCGAGCGCGCGACCGAGGTTCACGGCGAAAGCGGACTTGGCAAGACGATCCTGCCCGCCGCCTCGAGGAGGGCCGAGCCTGAGGGTGCTGTTGCGCTGATGGCGCGCCTGTTGAGTGCTTCTCCTGTGCCGGTGGCGCTTGTGCCGATTGGTCCGCTGACGAACATCGCCCTGCTCATCCGTAGCTATCCCCACCTCGCTTCCAAGATCGCGCACATCTGCTTGATGGGCGGTTCGGTCGGCGAGGGGAATTCTTCGGCCTCGGCAGAATTCAACATATACGCGGATCCAACGGCGGCAGAGATCGTGTTCAACAGCGGCCTGCCGATCACGATGATCGGCCTTGATGTCACGCACCATGCGATTCTCGACCGCACGATCCTCACGCGTCTGCGCGCTCTCCCCGGAGCCTCCGCGAAGGCGGCGGCAGAAGTGCTGGAGTTCGCCTTTGAACGCTCAGCCGCGTGGGGCCAGGGCGAGAAGATGGCCATTCACGACGCGGTCGCCGTGCTGCACCTTGCGATTCCCGATCTGGTCGGTGTGGCGCGCTATCACGTGACGGTAGATGCAACGCAAGGACCCGCACGCGGCCGTACGATCGGCGATGCAAATCCATATCGTCTGTCGCGTGACGGTCGGGCGGGGAACTGCGATGTCGGGCTGACGATCGATCCGATCCGCTTCTCGGATCTTATGGTTGAGGCGTATTCGACGCTGCCCTAGGCGATTTGGTGCGCTCTCTGGTTCGCAGCGCGGCGAGGATTCCCGGAATGGCATCTGAAATCTCACGCTCTGTTCGCTCGTACGCGCTAATCGGATGACCCCAAGGGTCCGCGAGGTCCGCGCCAGACGCGGCGGGATCGAAATCCCGTATCAGACAGACGTCGGGAGGAGCACCTTCACGCGCGACGATCTGACGAGCATCGCGGAGGTTCCAGCGGTCTGCCGCTAGGATGAGGTCTTGCTGACGCGCCAACTCCGCGGTGAGCTGACGGGCGCGGTGCGTTGTTCGCAGTCCCCGCCGGGCAAGGAGCGCCGCACTGTGCTCATGCATCCCCTCACCGTCGTGCTCGTCTGAGGTCCCAGCGCTGCTCACGCGAACTCGCGCGGAGAGAGAGGGATCCGCTGCGATGGCTGCGTCGAGGAGTACCTCCGCCAGAGGGGATCGGCAGATATTGCCGTGGCAAAGGATAAGGACACTGAACATCCTCCGAGCCTACCTGAGTGGAGATGGGGATCATGGGCTGGGGTGCTGCGCTGCGGGGGCGGGTTCGGTATCCTTGACGGAGCGCGAGGCGGGGTAGCTCACCGGTAGAGCAGGGGATTCATAAGCCCTTGGTAGCAGGTTCGATTCCTGCCCTCGCTACCAGCGCCACGAAGGTTTGAGAGCAGAGGAGGTCAAGGTGGTCCCGAAGTCCCTCCGCAACGGCGCCGTGATGCTGATGCTCCTCTTGGGCACGGTGTTGCTCCTGGGGAGTGTGCTCCTTTCGCCAACCCCCGCACCGAGCAAGGACTACTCCGCCTTCTTGAGTGACGTAAAGAGTGGCCGCGTGGACGCGGTCGTGCAGCAGGACCAGACGCTCACGATCACGTTGAAGGGATCGCCACCAGAGAACTATCAGGTGCAGGTGCCCACGCAGCTGACGGATGTCTACAACGATCTGCTCGCGGCGGCCTCCGCGGGCGGTCAGAGCGCTGAGAGCATCACGTTCGGTGCCAAGGCTCCCGATGACTCAGGGCAGCTGTTGAGCCTACTGATCAGCGCGCTCCTCCCAGTGCTGCTGATCGGCGGCCTCTTCATCTTCATGATGCGCAGCGCGCAAGGCCAGAACAACCAGGCGATGAGCTTCGGCAAGAGCAAGGCGAAGATGTTCGTGGCCAACAAGACTCCTGTCACGTTCGCTGAAGTTGCTGGCGTAGAAGAGGCCAAGGCCGAACTCGCCGAGGTCGTTGAATTCCTCAAGTTCCCAGAGCGATTCGAAGCGCTTGGGGCGAAGATTCCGAAGGGGGTGCTCCTCATCGGGTCTCCAGGGACTGGCAAGACGCTTCTCGCCCGCGCTGTTGCTGGTGAGGCGGGCGTGCCGTTCTTCAGCATCTCCGGTTCGGAGTTTGTTGAGATGTTCGTCGGCGTCGGAGCCTCTCGCGTACGGGATCTGTTCGAACAGGCGAAGCGAAACTCTCCATGCATCGTCTTCATTGACGAGATAGATGCGGTAGGTCGACAGCGTGGCGCAGGGCTCGGTGGTTCACACGATGAGCGCGAGCAGACGTTGAACCAGATCTTGGTAGAGATGGACGGATTCGAAACCGGAACCAACATCATCATCATTGCGGCCACAAACCGCCCTGATGTTCTCGACCCCGCACTGCTACGCCCAGGTCGCTTCGATCGCCAGGTGATCCTCGATCGCCCTGACCTGAAGGGCCGACTTGCCATCTTGAAGGTGCATGTGAAGGGGAAGCCACTCGACAAGACGGTTAATCTTGAGGAGATCGCACGCCGTTCACCGGGATTCTCTGGCGCCGACCTTGCGAATCTCATGAACGAGGCGGCGATCCTTGCTGCGCGCCGTAGCAAGCGCGTGGTTGGCATGGATGAGTTTGCTGAGGCGCTGGATCGCGTCATGGCTGGCCCACAGCGGAAGAGCCGCTTGATCACCGAGCCAGAGAAGCAGATCATCGCGTATCACGAAGGTGGCCATGCCGTGGTCGGACGCATCCTTGAGAAGTGTGATCCGGTGAGCAAGGTGACGATCATCAGCCGTGGCATGGCGCTCGGCTACACGATGAACCTGCCAACAGAAGATCGCTACCTGCAGAGCAAGAGCGAGTTTGAAGACAAGATCGCCGCGATGCTTGGCGGCAACGTTGCGGAGCAGCTCGTCTTTGGCGACACAACCACGGGCGCATCAAATGACATTGAGAAGGCGACCGATCTCGCCCGCAAGATGGTGACGCGATTTGGGATGTCTGAGAAGCTCGGAACGGTCACGCTCGGACGTCAAGATGAGATGATCTTCCTTGGCCGTGAGATGTCGGAGCAGAAGAACTACTCCGATGCGGTTGCCAAGCAGATTGACGAAGAGGTGCGGGCGATCATCGATCGTGGCGCCGCGCGTGCACGCGAGGTGCTGACGAAGCATCGTGATCGACTTGATGCGCTGGCGGCGAAGTTGATCCTGGAGGAAACGATCGAAGGCGAGGCGTTCGAGGCGCTGTTTTCCGATCTCCCACCGAAGCCAGCCGCATACACAGATCTGATCGCACGGCTTCGTTCCGCGGGAATCAACATCCCAACGAAAGAAGAGGTTGAGGCGGCGGCAGCCGAAGCGGCGAAGGGCTCGACGCCAACCACAGGAGGGGCGGCCGCAGGGCAGCCTGCCTAATGGCGTACGCACCGACGCTCGCCTGGGTGCCACTCAGTGGCCCGGAAGAGGCGCAACTCGTCGCCGCGCACGCCGCGCGAATGCAGCGCTACGCCGACTTCCTGGCGATCCCAAGCGTCTCGGCGATCCCTGAATATGCGCCTGACTGCCGCAAGGCTGCAGAGTGGCTCGCGGCAGAGTTGCGTCGGATCGGCGCTCAGCGCGTAGAAGTGAGTGAGACGGGCGGCCATCCCATTGTGGTGGGCGAGCGCATTGAAGATCCGAACCTGCCAACGATCGTCATCTATGGACACTACGACGTTCAGCCTGGCGACCCGCTCGATCTCTGGAAGACGAGTCCCTTCGAGCCGATCGTTCGCGATGGGCGCATGCTCGGTCGCGGCTCGGCCGACGACAAGGGGCAGATCCTCATCCACCTCGCCGCGCTCGAAGCACTCTTGAGCACGCGCGGCAAGCTTCCCGTCAACGTGAAGTATCTCTTTGAGGGGGAAGAGGAGTCGAGTTCCGTCAACCTAGAGCGCTGGATGGCGGCGAATCCTGAGCGTTGCAGTGGCGATGCAGTCATCATCAGCGACAGTGGGTTCTTTGACGGAAACCTCCCCGCCCTCACCGTGGGCCTTCGCGGGATCACCTACTTGCAGGTGGATGTACGAAACTCTGACGTTGACCTGCACTCTGGTAGCTACGGCGGTGCGGTCATCAATCCAGCGAACGCGCTCGCATCAATGATTGCCTCCCTACACGACGAGAACCGTCACGTCACCGTTCCCGGCTTCTATGACGATGTCGTGGAGCTCAGCCCAGACGATCGCGCTGCACTTGCGGCGCTCCCGTTTAACGAGGCCAACTATCTCGCAGGGATTGACGCCAAGGCGACGCAAGGAGAGGCGGGGTTCAGCACCGTCGAGCGTCGTGGTGCCCGGCCAACGCTCGATGTAAACGGGATCTGGGGCGGCTTTACTGGCGATGGGAGCAAGACGATCATTCCAGCACACGCGCACGCGAAGATCTCGTGCCGCCTGGTAACTGCGCAAGATCCAGCGAGGATCGCACTGCAGGTGGAGGCGGCACTGAAGGCGGCTGCCCCACGTGGGCTTCAGGTTGAGGTGCAGAACCTCGGCAACGGATATCCGTTCCTCACCCCGCTCGGCGATCCATATTTGAGTGCGGCCGCGAATGCGTTGAAGGAGACCTTCCGCGCGGATCCACTCTATATCCGAGAAGGTGGCTCGATCCCAATAGCCGCGCTCTTCCAGCGTGAGCTCTCACTCCCAGTTGTGCTGCTCGGCTTTACGCCGCCAGATGACAACGCGCATGCGCCGAACGAATCGATGGATCTAGGAAACTTCGAGGGTGGCATTCGAACCGTGATTCGCGCGTTGGACGCGATCGCGGCCCTCACCTGAGCGCATCATGCGGATCGCACTTCTCGGTCTCGGACTGATCGGCGGTTCCATCGCGAAGGCGCTTCGCGAAGATCCGGCGGGGGTGGGACCATTTGACCCGACCGGCGTAGAGATCGCCGCATGGACGCCGAGTTCGGCGGGTCCGCGCGCGGCACTCGAGGCGGGTGCGGTTGATCACGTGGCGCGGACGATCGCTGAAGCCGTGGACGGTGCCGAACTCATTGTCATCGGCGCACCACCGATCGCTGCAACGAACATTCTTGACGAGCTCGTGATCTGCAGACGTAGTGGCCGACTCGCAGAGGGGGCGGTCATCACCGATGTGCTCTCCACGAAACGATGGATCATGGCCGAGGCATTGAAGCGAACTCTGCGATTCTGCGGTGGGCATCCAATGGCGGGGAAGCACGAGACCGGATTCGCGGCAGCGGACGCGAGCCTCTTCGTTGGTCGTCCATGGGTCGTGGTCCCAGATCATCACGGTGCGAGCAGTGCTGCTGCGCTCGTTGAACGGCTTGCATCAAGTTGCGGTGCGAAGCCGATCATGATGGATGCGGATCTGCACGACGCGGCCACGGCGGCGGTGAGCCACCTTCCGTTGCTTCTCTCTGCGGCACTGGTGAGTGCCGTGTCGCAAGGGGAGCAAGGGAAGGCGGTCGACGGCTGGCGCGTCTCGCATCTTCTGGCGAGCAGCGGATGGAATTCCGCAACTCGGCTCGCGCGTGGCTCCGAAGAGATGGGTGCCGATATTCTGGCGACGAATGCACGGGAGGTACGCCGCCGGCTTCGGGCGCTCCGCGATGAACTTGAGCGATGGGATGCGCGCCTCGCGGCAGCAGATAATGACCCAGTCGTAGCACGCACCGATATCCGTGCTCGACTCGCTGAGGCTCGCGAGACGCTTGAGGAGCTGGGGTGAGCCAGGGCCAAGAGCGCATCGACCCACTTGCACGCGGAGCCGATGAGATGATCTGGGGGATTCCGCGCGCGACCGCGCTCCCGCACGGAGCATGGCGCGGCTTTCGCGCCTTCGCTTCGCGTGAAGAGGGTGATGCGGAGATCGCACGACTTGAAGGGGCGGTGCAGGTGCGCCCTCGCCGAGAGCTTGAGATGGACCCCGAATGGAAGCAACCGATCCCGTACGCGATCGCGATCTTTCGGGATGCCACGAACCGCGCGCATCTCTTCTGGATGGATCGACTTGAGGGGACGAGTGACCGTCGACTTCACGGTCGTGCCTCGTTTGGTGTCGGGGGGCATATTGGCGCCGCAGATACAGGGATAGAGGAGGCACTCACGCGTGAGTGGAACGAGGAGGTTGCCACGCCATCACTGCCCCGTTTCACGCCGATCGGGCTGCTCAATGACGACGGTGATGACGTTGGTCGCGTGCACCTCGGGGTCGTCTACCTCGCGCTACTTGCGTCGCCTGTGATTCAGGTGAGGGAGCGAGAGAAGCTTGCCGGTGCGCTCGTACCACTGGACGAAGCGGTGGCCCGGGCAGATGAGCTTGAAGGCTGGTCGGCGGCGCTCATCGCGCACATTGAGGCGCTCGCGACGTAAGCGCCTCCTAGTACACGGCGCGAAGAGTGCCGTAGGCGGCCTCTCCTGGCTGGTCCGTGCCACAGCGCCAACCCTCCTCCCTCCCGACTTGCCTTCGCCGCAGCTACGGCTTGACGATCAGGGGCTACGAGCATGGCTCGGTGTCTGTGCGGCGTCGTTGCGCGAAGACGGAGACGTCCGTGCGCCTCAGAACCCGCTCCCAACACCAGCGCCAACGCCCAGCGGGTTGCGCGGTTTGATCCTTCTCGCCCTCGGCCGCGCGGGTGCGGCAGGGCTCACTGAGGGGGACCTACTTGTGGTGAGCGAAGGGGTGGAGGAGGCGCTTCCAAGCGCGCTAACCCTGCTGGCGCTCCAGGGCCTTGCGGAGCAGCGAGGTGGGCGTTGGAGGGTCTGTGAAGGGGCGGTGCTACGCTCTCGCGCATGAGTAAGGGAGTGACAAAGAACCTGGTGATCGTGGAGTCGCCCGCCAAGGCGGCAACGATTGAGCGCTATCTTGGTCCTGATTTCACGGTACTTGCCTCCTACGGGCACGTTCGCGATCTCCCTCAGAAGGCGCGCCGTACGGCGAAGGGGAGTGTGGCTGCGAAGCGGCCACGCCGGAAGAAGGGCGATCCCCCCGCAGTGAAGGCGGCGAAAGGGCTCGGCAGCCTGGCGGTAGATGTGGAGAACGGCTTCACACCGCACTACGAGATCATCGAGGAGAAGGAGGGGCGCCTCGCCGACATTCGCCGCGCGGCGAAGGCCGCAAATTCCGTCTGGCTCGCCACTGACCTTGACCGTGAGGGAGAGGCGATCGCCTGGCACGTGGCCGAAGCGCTTGAGATCCCAGACGCGGATCGGCGCCGGGTGACCTTTAGTGAGATCACCAAAGGGGCGATCTTGGAGGCCTTCAGTCAGCCTCGCGCGATCAACCTCGACCTGGTCAACGCCCAGCAGGCTCGACGCATCCTGGACCGTCTCGTCGGGTACAAGCTTTCGCCGCTCCTCTCTCGCCTGGTCGCCCCACGCTCTTCGGCGGGTCGCGTGCAGTCCGTTGCCCTTCGATTGGTGGTTGAACGGGAACGTGCCATTCGAGCATTCATCCCGCGCCACTACAGCACGGTCGAACTTGGCATTCGGCCCGCCGTAGACCCAGAACTCGTGATCCCAGCGAGTCTCGTTGGGCCCAAGGGGGAGAACCTCGAGGTTGAACCAGACGTTGCTGAGGCTGCGGTGGAACGGATCACGAACGGAAGTGCCACCGTCACCGAGCGCAGTGAGAGCACGCGGAAGCAGCGGCCGGTACCGCCGTTCACCACATCAACGCTCCAGCAGGAGGCTGGCCGAAAACACGGCTATCGCTCACGCGTCACGATGCAGTTAGCGCAGAAGCTGTACGAGGGCGTAGACATTGGCGGCGAGCGCACCGGTCTGATCACATACATGCGCACAGACTCTCCCACGCTGAGTCAGCAAGCGATCAGCGAGGCGGCAGAGGTGATTCGTGTGCGTTTTGGGAACGAGATGGTCGTTGAGGGTGGCCGCCAGTACGCGTCGAAGTCGAAGAACGCGCAGGAGGCGCATGAGGCGATTCGTCCCACGAGCTTCCATCGAACACCAGAAGAGGTCGCGACGTATCTTGATGATCGCGAGTTGAAGCTTTACACCTTGATCTGGCGCCGTGCGATTGCATCGCAGATGCCTGACAAACTCTCTGCAACCACGACGCTCTTCTGGAGCGTCGGGGAGGATCAACTCAAGACGAATGCCACTCGCACCCTTGAGCCTGGATTCACCGCCGTCTACCTTGAAGGAAAGGACGACGAAGATGAAGACGCGGAAGCGCAGCTTCCCGATCTCCCTGAGGGTTCAAAGGGGACGGTGGCAACGGCAGAGGCGGTTGCGCATCAGACCAAGCCTGAGCCGCGTTACACCGAACCAACCCTGGTTAAGGAGCTTGAGAAGCATGGGATTGGTCGCCCTTCCACATACGCGGCGATCATCGAGCGCATCCAAGAGCGAGAGTATGTCGATCGGGACCGCGACAATCGACTTCGAGCCACGCGACTCGGCGAGACCGTCTGTGATCTTCTGACGACACACTTCACCGCATTTGTTGACCTCGGCTTCACAGCGGGGATGGAGGAGGAGCTTGACGCCGTTGCCGAAGGACGTGCCGACTGGCGTGAGGTGCTTGGCAAGTTCTGGGCAACATTTGAACCACTCGTTACTGAGAAGGCGGCAAGCATCGGGGCGGGTGACTATCGCAGCCGACCGAGCGAGGAGAAGTGCTCTGAGGGCCATCCAATGGAGGAGCGCCTCGGACGATTCGGGTGGTATCTCGCATGCAGCCTCTACCCAGATCACTCGGAGAGAAAGTCACTCTCCAAAGTGATCGGTGATGACACTCCAGGCGGTGACGTCCCAACCCTTGAAGGGGCGGGACTCCCGTGCCCTCAGTGTGGCCCGGAGCACGGTGGTGCGCTGGCCCAGCGACGCAGTAGATTCGGCTATTTCCTTGGATGCAATCGCTACCCTGAGTGCAGATTCATTCCAAAGCGAGAGGTCCCGGAGGAGTTTCGGCTCTCTTTCGAGGCGGCATGCCCCACCTGTGGCGGCGAGCATGGTGGGAAGTTGCGCCCGCGACGGAACACCAAGCGGAACACCTACTTCTATTCATGTGATCGCTACCCTGAGTGCAAGACGATTCGCCCGCGCCCAACGGGGGCGGTGCATGGTGGTTGCGGAGCGGTGATTGGCAAAGATGACGAAGGTGGTATTTGCACGCGATGCGGCGCGCGCGTTGATCTCCCGGAGGGCGAACTCCTCGGGCTCGTGATCACGGGCGGCGCACCTGATCCGCTTGCCTTCGCGCCGAAGCGTGGACGCCGCACCGCTGGGGCTGGTGCAAAGGCCGAAGGGAATAGGGCGAAGGCTGCCTCTCGGTCTCGAACAAACAAGTCAAAGGGGAAGCCGAAACGAGTGCCCGTTGGAGTGGCGGTTGCAGACGCTGCAGCAGAGAGCGATGGCCGCGCACCTGCCCCTGAGGACGAGGCGACCTGATGAGTGGGGGCCGGAGAGCGGCTCCAGTGACGCGCGGCGGAGCGTCCGCATCGGATCCTCGCGTCGCCACCTTCATGCAGCACCTTGCGGCCCGCACGCTCTCAGCGGCAACAACCCGTTCATATCGCACGGTGGTTGAACGATTTCTTGAGTGGTCCGATGGCGAAGGCATTGATTGGCGCAAACCCGCACGGGCCGACCTTCGACGTTACGTCGCTCGCCTTGGTGAGGGCGCGCAGCGCTCCACCGTACAGCAGCGCCTGGCGGCGCTCGGCACGTTCTATCGCTTCTGGGTGCGACAAGGGAGCGTGCCGAGCGATCCGCTGCACGCGCTGGCGCGACCGCAACGGGAGCGACGACTCCCTGACGTCCTGAGCGCGGATCAGGTGTCGCGCCTCATCGATACGGCCGCTTCGGGTGAGCCTGTGGAGTTTGCGCTGCGAGATGCTGCGCTGATTGAACTTCTTTACGGCGCGGGTCTTCGGGTTGCAGAAGTCGTCTCAATAGGCGTGCGCGACCTTGATCTTGTACGGGGTGAGGTGCGCATAACAGGGAAGGGCGAAAAGGAGCGAATCGCGCTCTTTGGGTCACCGTGTGTGAGTGCACTCCAGCGCTACCTTGCGGACGGGCGACCGCGGTTGATGTCCTCGTCTGATAAGAAGTCGTCTGCACTTTTCTTGAATCGAAACGGCGCGCCTCTTGGCGAGCGTGGCGCTCGCGCGCGTCTCGATGCGACGGCGAGACGTGCCGGCCTTCCAGCAGGTTTCCACCCGCACACGTTGCGACACTCGTTCGCAACGCATCTCCTCGACGGTGGTGCAGACTTGCGCGTCGTCCAGGAGCTTCTCGGCCACGAGAGTCTCGGGACAACGCAGGTCTACACCCATGTCTCAACGACTCGGCTGCGCGGCCTCTATGCGTCCGCTCACCCGCGTGCGCGCCGAGGAGGTGGCCGATGACGAGTCAGGCCGTCCGCAACAGCGTACTCCTCTCCGTTGCCGCCTTCGCATCACGCCTGCTCGGTTGGGTGCGACTGATCGTGCTCCTCGGTGCGTTTGGTGCCGACGGTCGACTTGATCCGTACCTTGCAGCCTTCAAGGTGCCGGACATCATCTATCAGTTGATTGCAGCGGGGCCGCTCTCCAGTGTGCTCGTCCCACTCGTTGTCCGCCTGCGAACCGAAGGTGATCCGGCGCGAGCACATCGACTCATCAGCGCCGTCTATCTTCTCTTCGGACTTCTTGGGTTTGCCGTTGCGCTCGTCGCCATCCTTCTCGCCTCCGGATTGGCGCAGGTGCTTGCACCAGGGATTGGTCCCGCCGGCCAGGATGAAGTTGCGCAGCTGAGCCGTATCTTGGCCCCATCTTCGGTTGGCCTCGGGATCGTTGCTGTGGCGAGCGTCTGGAGTGCGACGAGCGAAAGATTCTTCGCCTCTTCTATCGGGCCGTTGGTGTACAACCTCTCGGTCATCCTCTTCACGCTCCTCGGCGCTTCTGCCTTCGGGACGACCGCACCGGCAGTCGGCACGGTGGTAGGCGCATCCCTCTTCGCCGCAATCGCGCTGTTTGACGCTCGAGCCGGCGGACTTCGGTTGGTGCGCCCCTCGTTCCGTGATCCGCTGCTATTCGGCGCCCTCCGTTCACTCGCACCACGCATTGGTGGACTCCTGGCGATCCAGGTGGTCCTCACCGGACTGATTGCCGCCGCGAGTACCCTCGGTGCGGGAAGCATCACCGCCTGGTCATACGCGCTCTCGGTGGTTCAGTTGCCACTCGCCATGGTGGCTGGTTCGATTGGCACCGCACTCCTCCCCGTTGCCGCACGTGTGTTGCACACCGAGGGTCGTGTGGGTCTTGGGCGGGTTTCACGGACAACGCTCGGTGCGGTGCTCTGGATGCTCACTCCGGTCGCGCTCCTCGGTGCGCTCTTCGCGGCGAATCCCGCGCAGCTCGCACTCGGGATCGATCCAGCAAGCGCCGTCGGCACACTGCTCGCTGCCGGGCTCAGCCTGCTACTCCTCAGCCTCCCGATCCAGGGGATCACCAGTGTGGCGACGCGCCTCTGCTACGGCAGTGGGGACACCGCAGGTCCAGTGCTCTGCAGTCTGATCGGCGCCGCAACCATGGCGCTCAGTGTCACCCCGCTGATCGGGGCCTTCGGATTTGCCGGGCTTGCCGTTGCGGTGCTCATCGGTGAGCTCCTAGAGTCGCTGCTTCTTCTGCTCAGACTGCGCGCTCATCTTGATGGACGTCTCTTCCGCGATCTTGCGAACCCGATCGGTGCAGTCCTTCTCGCCTCCCTCGCTGCGCTCGCGATTGCGGTTTCCTTCGCGACCGTACTCGGGACGCTATTCACTCGGGAGACATTCCTCTTGCGCGCGCTTTCGGACAGCCTCGCCGCATCCATTGGGCTCCTTGCGTATCTCGGCATAAGCAGGCGATTCGGCCTAACGGCAGCGACCGCCCCTCTTGATGCCTTGCGTCACGCCACCTCTGCGCTCCGCGCGCGCGTGGGGCCTCGCTCGTGACGCGCGTCGGCACCACTGGAATTGAGCGCGCACCTGCAAACCTCTTCCAGGATCCTGTGTTGCGTGCCGAATGGGATGAGCGTGCGGTCACTGCGCCTGGTGGGGACATGCACCAAGGGAGCGCATTTGCTGCTGATCGGATGCGGCGCGGAATACGCGTTGTCCCGCTCTACGTGGATGGGGCGCCGCTCCTTGTGACGGTGCGGCGACTACCGATCCTTGGTCTCGGCGTCGCAAGTATCTCGCGTGGCCCTGCAGTCGTGGCGGACGTCCCAGCAGACGAGCTCATACAGATCCCTGAACTGCTCAGGCGCGTGGCTCACTGGCTGCGTCGCGAGGAGGGGGTGGTGGAGTTGCGCGTTGATCCCTGGGCTCAGGAGAGCCCGTCACTCCGCGATGCATGGAGCGCCGCGGGATTCTCCCCGTGCGAAGAGAGTTTCTTCAGTCGTCACTCAATGTGGATCCGCGCGAGTGCGATGCGCGGACAGAGCGAGGAGGCGCTCTTCGCGCAGGTCAATGCGACGAAGCGGAACGAGGTGAGTGCGGCGCGTCGTGCCGGCGTCTCCGTCCGCCGCCTCGATGCACCAGATGGAGTGCTCCTTGCGAACGTTGCCGACATCGTGAACGAGACAGCGGTCAGGCGTGGTTTTCCAACGATTGACCCGGCCCGAACGCTCCCAACCTGGTCGGATCTGATGCGCGCTGAGCAGATGGAGGTGTGGCTCGCTGAGCTTCCGGACGGCACGCTCGCCGCGGTGGAGACGGCGCTCCGACACGGTGAACGCCTCACCAGTCATCACGCCGGGTCCCGCGATCTTGGCGACCGAGCACCCGTGGGCGTGGTGCCGCTCTTGCGATGGACCCTGATCAATCAGGCGCGCATCGAAGGGAGGATTGCCGACCTCGGTGGGGCTGACATCGCTGGTTACCGTGAGACTCCGGAGCCTGGGGATCGCATGTATGGGCTCTATACATTCAAGCGCTCCTTTGGCGCATCATGGGTTGAGATGAGTGGCGCGCATCGTATTGTGGTCAACCCACTAGGCGCTCGGCTCCGAGCTGCGCTTCGTCGTCTGGCGGTCGGCGGCCGATGAACGCGCAAGTTCGGCCAGAGAGAACGATCCGTGCGCTCATGGCGCGACTGCGCGAACGCGGTCTCCTTCACGTGAATGTTGCGGAGGAGTTGACCGGAACGACGGAGGAGATCACTTCAGGGATTCAGAGTGACTCGCGTTTGATGCGTCCTGGCGGAATCTTCGTTGCAATTCGTGGCGCACGCGCTAACGGCGCAGAGTTTGCGGCAGATGCGTTTGCCCGCGGGGCGATCGCCACCCTTGCCGAGCCTGCTGAGGCGGATTTGATCCTGAAGGCGCAAGGCCGTCGAACGCAACTCGTGATCATGGTGACGCACGCTCGTCGTGCGCTTGCGGAGGCGGCCGCCTGGTGGGAGGATGACCCATCCGAAGGATTGATCGTGATTGGCGTGACGGGAACTGATGGGAAGACAACTACCGCAACGTTCCTTTCGACGGCGCTCACCGCTGCCGGTATCCCTGCAGGGCTCCTCTCAACGGCGATCGCCCGTGTTGGGGGAGTGCAGCGTCCAACCCCGATGCATCAGACCACACCTGAGGCGCCAGTGCTGCAGGCGCAACTCAAAGAGTCTCGACGCGCTGGCGACCGCGCGGTTGTCGCGGAAACCACGAGTCACGGACTCGCGCTTGATCGTGTGGCCGGGATCTCTTACGCGGCTGGTGTGTTCACAAACTTCGGTTCGGATCACCTTGACCTGCATGGAACGATTGACGCGTACCGCGCGGCAAAGTTGCTCCTGATCTCGCGCATCACCGGTTCATACGCGAGTCGTGCAGCTGGCCTCGCTCCGCTCGCCGTGATTCGGCGTGCAGATCCCGCCCTTGCACCGTTTGTTGCTGCGGCAGATGCGGCTGGGGTCAAAGTGGTCGACTTTGATGTTGCGGAAGACGGAGCGCTCTTGTTGGACGGCGCTCGGCACCTTGTGAAGTTGCGCATGCCAGGGCGCATCAACGCGCTCAACGCTGCCGCGGCCCTTGCCCTCATAGCGGCGTGGGGACTCCCGCTTGCGCCAGCGATCGCAGCAGTTTCTGACGAGCCCGGTCCGCCGGGTCGGAGCGAGCGCATCTCCTGCGGGCAACCCTTCCCAGTGATCGTAGATTTCGCGCACAACGGCCAATCGCTTCAAGCGGCGATACAGGTGGCCAGAACGCTCGCAACCCTAGGTGGCCGCGTACTCCTAGTGACAGGTGCCGCAGGGGAACGAGACGCCGGACGTCGATCCGCGATCGGGCGCGTCTGCACCGAGGCAGAGCGGGTCTGGATCGCAGATGAGGATCCGCGCGGAGAGAGCCCTGATGTGATTGCTGCCGCGATCTTCGATGCCGCGGTGGCGCACGCTGGCGCGGCGGCAAAGGATCGGATCACGGTGCTCCACGACCGTCGGGCAGCGATCAGGGCGGCGATCGGTGAAGCGCGCTCCGGTGACGTCGTGCTGCTCGCGGGGAAGGGGCATGAGCGGACGATCGAGCGCAGCGGAGGTGCGGAGGAGTGGGATGAGGTGAGGGTGGCAACTGAGGTGCTCACCTCGCTCGGCTATCCTCAGCGCACATGAGCGCAGAACCGCAGCCGATCAGTCGCGATGGCGCCCAGGCGCCGCAGCTTCCCGACGCGATCGCAAAGGTTCGCGCGCTTGCTCGCCCAGTCGCTGAGCTGCGCGAGAAGCTCCTCGCAAAGGTGTCTGCACACCACGAAGATGCGAGCGCCGCAACACTTGTTGCAGCGGCATTCGATTTCGCCGTGCAGGCACACGGAGAGCAAGTGCGTGCCTCTGGAGAGCCATATGTGACACATCCAGCAGAGGCGTCACTGATCCTCGCCGATCTTGGCCTTGATGCGACCACGCTTGCTGCAGCACTCCTACACGATGTTCCAGAGGATACCGGCGTCACCACAACGGAGATCGGAGAACGTTTCGGAGACGAGGTTGCCACCCTCGTGGATGGCGTCACGAAGTTGAGCAAGTTCTCCGCTCTCACCGCAGAGGAACAGCATGCGGAGAACATTCGAAAGATGTTCTTGGCAATGTCGCAAGACATCCGCGTCGTGCTGATCAAGCTCGGCGATCGTCTGCACAACATGCGCACGCTTGCAGCACTCGGCATTGATAAGCAGCGGCGCATCGCGCGGCAAACCCTGGAGATCTACGCGCCACTCGCTGAGCGTCTCGGCATCTGGCAGGTGAAGTGGGAGCTCGAGGATCTCGCCTTCAAGGCCCTCGAACCCGAGCGGTACCATGAGCTCGCCCGACTCGTTGACATGCGCCGTGATGCTCGGGCAGCGTACGTGACGCGAGCGATTGAAGTGCTCCGCCCGGAGTTGGAGCGCGCAGGCATTCATGCCGAGTTCACCGGTCGCGCGAAGCACCTCTACTCCATCCACAAGAAGATGTCTCGAAAGAACACCGATTTCTCTGAGATTTATGATGTCTTCGCGATCCGCATTGTGGTCAATGACCTTCGTGAGTGCTACGCGGCCCTTGGCGCTGTTCACTCAGTGTGGCGTCCGATCCCTGGCCAGTTTGATGATTACATTGCAGTCCCAAAGAACAATCTCTATCAGAGCCTTCACACGGCGGTGGTCGCGCTCGATGGACGGCCGCTTGAGGTCCAGATTCGAACTCGCTCGATGCACGAGGTTGCTGAGGTAGGGATCGCAGCGCACTGGCGCTACAAGGATGGGAGCAGGTCGGATGCGGCTTATGACGCGAAACTGGCATGGCTTCGGCAGCTCCTGGAGTGGCAGCGAGATGTCACCGATGCATCTGAGTTTCTTGAAGGCGTTCGTTTGGACGTCTTCCAAGATCAGGTTTACGTGTTCACGCCAAAGGGTGACGTAAAGGAACTCGCCGCCGGAGCGACACCTCTCGATTTTGCATATCTCGTTCATACAGATATCGGACACCGTTGCATTGGGGCCAAAGTGAACAATCGTCTCGTACCACTCGAGTATCGGCTCAAGTCTGGCGATATCGTTGAGGTGGTGACGGCGCGCGGAAAGCACGGTCCAAGCCGCGACTGGCTGGCGATTGTGGCGACGCGTCAAGCGCGCGACAAGATTCGGCAGTGGTTCAAGCATCAGGAGCGTGACGAGAACATCGCCCATGGGCGAGAGTCGTTGGAGCGCGAGCTACGACGTCTAGCGCGCAGTTCGCTCGAGGCGGTTGGAAAAGATCGCATCGAGGAGGTGGCGAAGCAGCTCAATCAGGGGAGTGCGGACGATCTCTTCGCGGCGATCGGCTACGGCGCGATCGGACCGCAGCAGGTGGTCTCACGTCTCGGTGTGGCCTCAGATGATGCGCACGAGATTCTCCCGTTCAGTGTGGCGCCTCAACAGGTAGTTCCTGCGGAGCGCACGGGCGGGATCCGAGTGAAGGGGGTTCCAGACCTCCTCACAAGGTTCGGACGCTGCTGCCGGCCGCTTCCAGGTGACCCAATTGTCGGGTTCATCACGCGCGGTAAGGGAGTGACAGTGCACCTTGCAAGTTGCTCCACCTCCTCGTCGGCACGTGAGGCCTCCAGACTCATTGACGTGGAGTGGGAGATCGCACCCGCGACTACCGAGAGTTATCCAGTCACCATTCGCATTGAGGCTTCCGACCGAACCGGGCTCCTCTCCGACATCTCGCAAGTAGTGGCCGACCAGAAGGTCAACATCCTCGCCGCATCGGTTGGGATGACCGGTTCTGGTAACGCGGAAGTGCTGACAACCCTCGCGGTTGGCTCCATAAGCGAACTCGCGCGCCTGATGGCGCGTATTGAGCGAGTTCGTGGTGTGCGCAGCGTGGCACGGGAGCAGCGCCAGTGAGCGGCTTCCAGGCACCGCGCGGGATGCGCGACCTCTTCGGCGCAGATGCCGCTGCCGTCGCTGCTGTTGAGCGAGCGGCATACGCCGCCGCGGAGGCGGCGGGCTATCAGCGCATCATCTCGCCAATCGCGGAAGAGAGTGCACTCTTTGAGCGTGGCATTGGTGGCTCTACCGACGTGGTTGCAAAGGAGCTCTATCGACTCGCTCCGCATGCAGAGGATTCCACGCCTCTCGCGCTGCGACCGGAGGCAACAGCGGGGATCCTCCGCGCGTACATCCAGCATGGGATGCGCAGTGCCCCGCAGCCGGTTCGTCTCGTCACCGTCGCGCCATTCTTCCGTCATGACCGACCACAGAAGGGTCGCTATCGCCAATTTACGCAGTTCAACGTTGAGGCGATCGGCGACGCTGGCCCCGGGATCGATGTTGAGGTGATTGAACTCGGCGCAAGTTTCCTGAACCAGCTTGGGCTTACCGGCGTTGAAGTTCATTTCAACTCTGTTGGCTGTAGCGACTGTCGACCCGCCTATGCGGCAGCGCTCCGGGCGCACTTCGCCCCGATTGAAGGAGAGCTTGGAGAGGTCGACCGGACTCGGCTCCGTGATAATCCACTCCGCCTGCTGGACTCAAAGGATGCGGCTGTCATGCGGCGGGCGGAGAGCGCACCTGCACTCCCCGGTCACCTCTGTGATGCATGCGCCGTGCATGCGGACGTCGTTCGCGCGGGCCTCGCCGTTGCTGGCGTCAAGGTGATTGAGTCCCCACGTTTGGTGCGCGGACTCGACTACTACAATCGCACCGCATGGGAGTACCTCCTCCCTGGCGAGGAGGGGCAGCAGGGAGCACTCGGTGGCGGTGGACGCTATGACGGACTTGCGGCGCTCATCGGTGGTGGTCCAACCCCCGCCATCGGCTTTGCGATCGGTGTGGACCGCGTGGTCCATGCGCTTCACGATCGGAAGATTGAGATCCGCGCAGCCGCGCAACCACTGACGGTGATCTGCGGGATCGACGAGGGGAGCATCGGGGCACGCATTCGGCTCGCCTCGCTACTTCGGGCTGCAGGGTCTGCCGCACGCGCCGACGTTACTCCCCGTAAGATCGGCAAGCAGCTTGAAGGTGCGTCGCGTGACGGAGCGGTCGCCGTCATCATTGTGGAACCCGATGGTCGCTATAGCCTTCGAGCCATGATCGATGGCAAACAGGAAGAGCCGACTGATGAGGCGAGCGTGCTGCGCGCCGTTGCCGCACTCGTGAAGCGAACCGAAAGGAGAGCATGAGCGAATCAGGACGACTCGCAACTGGCCTTCGCACTGACGTCTGCGGCGCACTGCGCGCAAGCGATGCTGGGCGTCGTCTCCGTCTCGCTGGCTGGATCCACCGTCGCCGAGACCATGGCAGCCTCGTCTTCATTGACCTTCGCGATCGCTACGGCATCGTGCAGGTGGTGGTGGATGCAGCGACCGCGCCAGAGGCACACGCAGCGCTCGTCGACGCACGAATTGAGTGGGTCATTGCGGTCGAAGGGGTTGTTACCCCACGTCGTGCTGGGACGGAGAATGAGAAGCTCCCAACAGGGGCCATTGAAGTGGCGGCCGACTCGGTGCGCATCCTCTCGCAGTCTAAGACGCCACCCTTCTACATCAACGAGCCAGATGCACCGATTGACGAAAGCGTCCGCCTGAAGCATCGCTATCTTGACCTCCGGCGCGAGCCGTTGCGAGACCGACTCTTGATGCGTAGCGCCATGGTGCAGGCGATCCGCGAAGTGCATCACGAACACGGCTTTGTTGAAGTCGAGACGCCGATTCTCATCAAGTCCACACCAGAAGGGGCGCGCGACTTCATTGTGCCTTCACGTCTTCAGCCGGGGAGCGTCTACGCCCTTCCGCAGTCGCCCCAACAGATGAAGCAGCTTCTGATGGTCGCTGGGTTTGACCGCTACTTTCAGATTGCACGCTGCTTCCGCGATGAAGATCTACGCGGCGACCGTCAACCCGAATTCACCCAGCTCGACCTTGAGATGAGCTTTGTCGACGAGGCGAGCGTGCGTGGCTTCGTAGAAGAGATGGTGATTGAGGTGACGAGGCGCACACGGCCCGACCGGCCAATGCAGCAGGTTCCTTTCCCTGTCTTCACGTATGAAGAGGCGCTCGAACGCTACGGTTCGGACAAGCCAGACCTTCGATACGGAATGGAACTGATCGACCTTGGCGCCGCACTCCCCGCTGCCACCGGTTTCAAGGTCTTTGATGATGTTCGTTCCAGTGGCGGCCGAATCCGCGCCATTCGCGTCCCTGGGAAGGGTGGCGTTGCGCGCTCCGAGATTGATGACCTCACCGAACGCGCGAAGCGTCACGGGGCGAGTGGGCTTGTCTGGATCGCCCTGCAGTCAGATGGTGAAATCAAATCACCGATCGCCAAGTTCCTCTCACCAGAGTCGGTTGAGGCAATCTGGAGCGCGAGTGGCGGCAAAGCTACCGCACCCGAGGGCGATCTCATCCTCGCGGTGGCGGGCGAGCGCGTACGTTCGGCAGAAGTACTCGGACGCCTACGGGTGGAGATCGCCCTTGAGGCGAACATGGCAGATCCCGAGATCCTCGCCTTCTGCTGGGTTCACCGCTTCCCGATGTACCAATGGGATGAGGAGTCAAGCCGCTGGGATGCGACGCACAATCCATTCAGTGCTCCTGTACCCGAGCATGTAGAACTCCTCGCCACAACTTCCGGAGACGTACGCAAGCGTTCCGCAGGGGATCCGGCCGGCAGGGCTCTTGCGCAGCAGTACGACGTGGTTCTTAACGGCTGGGAACTTGGTGGCGGCTCCGTGCGCATCCATGATCGTGCGCTGCTCGAGCGTTCATTCGCACTGATGGGGCACTCTCTCGACGATGCGCGCGCCAAGTTTGGCGCACTTCTCGACGCGTTTGAATACGGCGCACCGCCACACGGCGGCATTGCGATCGGTGTTGAACGCTGGGCCGCGTTGTTGGCAAACCAGGTCAACATTCGCGAAGTGATGGCCTTCCCGAAGACGCAGTCGGGGAGTGATCTCATGCTCGAAGCGCCATCAGAGGCTGACGCGAAGCAGTGGAGTGAACTTGGGCTAACAACTGCTACGAAGGCGAGCACCCCGCGGCGGTAGCGGAGGGTTGACGGGGAAGGGAGGCGCACATGCCCACCGCCAAGATCCGCGGCGCGGAGATCCACTTCGACACGTATGGTGAGTTGACGCAAGGTCGCGATCCGATCCTGTTGATCCACGGCTCGTACATCACCGGGTCTGTCGATTGGGGTGGCGTGGCGCCCAGTTTGGCAGAGGAGTTCCACGTGATCGTCCCAGACTGTCGCGGCCATGGCCGGAGCAGCGACCCTGCTGGTCGGTACTCCTTTCGCGAGATGGCCGCTGACGCCGCCGAACTGATTCGCACGCTTGGTCACAGGCAGGCGCACGTGATTGGGCACAGCAATGGTGGCAACGTGGCGCTCGTTACGCTGATGGAGCATCCCGAAGTGGTGGCGAGCTGTATCCCTCAGGCGGCGAATGCCTACGTCAGCCGAGACCTCGTGGAACGGATTCCAAAGAAGTTGGATCCTGAGCGCGTGCGAGCGGAGGACCCCAGCCTGATGTCGGAAATGATCGAGCTCCACTCGGCTCGTCACGGTGCCGATTATTGGGCAACACTCCTACGGCGAACAGCTGCAGAGATCGTCAGCGAGCCGAACTACACGGCGCTGGATCTCTCGCGCGTCCAGCGATCAACGCTGGTGATCGAGGGTGAACTCGATGCAACAAACTCTCCCGCGGCGCATGGACGCTTTATCGCGCAGCACATCCCAGGGAGTCAACTGTGGATTCCGGCAGGCATCGGCCACAATGTGCATGCTGAGATTCCTGCGGAGTGGTGTGAGCGCGTGCTGAACTTCGTCCGCGGAACGTTGGCCACGCAGCCCAGCTGAACGAAGGGGCACCGTGCAATCTCGGGTCGTGCGCCTCGAACTCGTGAGCCCGTGGAGCATCGCGCACGGTGTCTCGACCGAGCGCTCCACCATCATCATTGAGCGCGATGGCGGATACGGCGAGGCGGCGATCGTGCCGTACCTCGGAGAGTCGGAGACTGAGATCCTTACGACACTGGAGTCGTTTGCCGCGAATTCGCACGAGGTTGACGGTGCTGGGCTCCGAAGCGACGCCTTTAAGCGGCTGAACTCACGGGGTGCGCGGTGTGCGCTGGATCTCGCCCTCCATGATGCGGAGGGTCGGGCACGTGGCGAGCCGCTCTGGAAGGCTTTCGGCGTCAACGAGACAGCTCCCATTGAGACCTCCTTCACGATCGCAATGGACACTCCAGACGAGATGGCGAGGCGAGCCCGTGCGGCAGAGGCGTCAATCCTGAAGCTCAAAATGGGCGGAGACGATGATGAGGCGTGTGTTGAAGCGGTTCGTGGTGTCACGAATGCAACGTTGCGACTTGATGCGAACGGAGGGTGGAGTCGTGAGGACGCGGCGCGCCTGATTCCACGCCTCGCTCGATTCAAGATTGAGTTGGTGGAGCAGCCACTTGCGGTCGCAGATCGGGACGGCTTCTCATGGCTCCGTGCCCAGCACCTCGGCGTGCCGATTTTTGCCGACGAAAGCGTCAGCACTATTGAGGATGTCGACGCGCTGGCCCAGGTCGTTGACGGGATCGTGATCAAGGTGCGGAAGTTTGGCGGCCTTCTTCCCGCGCATGCGGCGATTGAGCGTGCGCGCAGCCAGGGACTGCGAACGATGATGGGGTGCATGATCGAGAGCTCACTCGCCGTCACTGCGGCGGCACACCTCGCCTTGCGCTGCGACCTCGCAGACTTGGATGCACCGCTGCTTATCCGTAATGATCCGTTCAGTGGAGTGACGTATCGCAGTTCAGCGTTGCTCCTGCCGACAGGAGCTGGGATCGGTGCTGCGCCGCGCGGAGTTAGCTAGGAGGCGCCGTCTCCGCGTCGTTCCCACGGATCAATCGCGTGTGTGTCTGCTGGTGGTGCCTCAAATCCAAGACGAACGCTCCCGTCTGACGGCTTGATCGCCGCCTCGTCACCACATTCGACTCCCGTGCCGGCGGAGGCGTTTCCAGATGAGAGGAGCGAAAGCGGGGTGAGACGCACGGGACCCGCGGTCCCGTTGTGTGCGGCGTGGAGTACCACCTCCGGTGCGCGCCCATGCGCAGCGATCAACGCGGTGATCGTCTCTGGGTCGAGGCCCGCATGGGTCACGGGGAGGGAGAGGAGTGCGGTGGTCCCCCCAACGAGGCGGAGTGCCTCGGTGGCCGCCGCTTCCGCAGTGCCAGCCTCCGTTGGCAGTGCGAGCGGAGCGAGATCCACCGACCGGGTCAGTCCAGCGACGAGGATCGGGTGCGCGCCACCAGCCCAGGCCACTTCGATGAGGCGGCTGAGAGCAGGCGAGGGGCGGTCGCCGACAAGTGAAGAGTCACCTGCCAGGATCAGCGCAGCAACGGTCATGGCCCGAGTATACGCAGGCGCGAAGCGTGCGAGAATCTTGACATGACAGCCCTCAACGCCCCCGCAAATCTCGTCGCCCAGACGGGCATTCGCACCGTGGGCATCGTCGCCCACGTTGACCACGGGAAGACGACGCTGGTCGACAGTCTCCTCCGTCAAAACGGCGCCTTCCGTGCCAACGAAGAGCTTGTAGAGCGCGTCATGGATAGTGGCGACCTTGAACGCGAGAAGGGGATCACGATCCTTGCGAAGGAGACGGCGATCCAATTCAAGGGTGTACGCGTGGTGATAGTGGACACTCCAGGTCACGCCGACTTCGGCGGGGAAGTGGAGCGAAGCCTTCTCGCGGTCGATGCGGTCCTCCTGCTTGTTGACGCATCTGAGGGTCCGCTCCCGCAGACGCGTTACGTCCTTTCAAAGGCGCTCGCGCGCTCCCTCCCAGTCGTGCTCGTCATCAACAAGATTGACCGTGCGGACGCGCGGATCAAAGAGGTGATTGATGAGGTATACGAGCTCTTCCTTGATCTCGGTGCGAACGAACAGCAGATCAACTTTCCGATCGTCTACACCAATGCGCGCGCGGGAACCGCGACGCTCGACCTTGAGAAGCCTGGCACCGATCTCATCCCGCTCTTGGACGTCGTGCTCGAAGCCGCCCCGGCGCCGATGCATGAGCCTGGCCACCCATTGCAGGTGTTGATCACGAACCTAGCGGCGAATGACTTTGTAGGACGGATCGCCGTTGGGCGTATTCGCAACGGGACCGTGCGCAAGGGGGCGAAGATCACCGTGCTGCGCGAAGAGAGCGCACTTAGCGGGACGGTGACATCGCTCACGCTCCCGATGGGCATCGAACGCGTTGAGGTTGCTGAAGCGGGGCCCGGTGAAATCGTAGGCATTGCGGGCCTCGCCGATGTAGAGATTGGCGAAACGATCACGGACCCGACAGATCCCCGACCCCTAGAACGGCTTCACGTCGATCCGCCAACACTTCAGATGACGTTCGGCGTAAACACGAGCCCGATCGGTGGTAAGGACGGGAAGTTCCTTACGTCGCGCCAGCTGAAGGCACGTCTCGAGAAAGAGGTGCTTGGAAACCCGGCGATTGAGGTCAGTCCAACGGATACAGGGGAGGCCTTCCAGGTGCGCGGTCGCGGCGAACTTCAACTCGCCATCCTCGTGGAGCAGATGCGACGCGAAGGATTCGAACTTGAAGTGTCGCGCCCTGAAGTGCTCTTGCATAAGGGTCCAAACGGCATCGAAGAGCCGTTTGAACAACTCACCATCGACGTCCCGGTTGACTTTGTGGGAGTGATCACTGGCATCATGGCGGAGCGTCGCGCGCGGATGGAGAACATCCAGCATGGAGCAGACGGGCGAGCCCGCGTCGACTTCTTGATCCCGACGCGTGGCCTGATCGGTGTTCGCGGTCGCATTCTGACCGAAACGCGCGGCACGGCGCTCATCCACCAGTTGAGTGCGGGCTACAAGCCTTGGGTTGGCGAAATCCCACATCGAACGAATGGCTGTCTCATCTCAGACCGAACTGGGGTTACCACGAGCTACGCCCTTTACGGCATACAGGAACGCGGTGAACTGTTCGTGACCGAAGGCGAACAGACCTACGAGGGCCAGATCATTGGCGAGAGCGCCAAGCCTGGAGACATGGATGTGAACGCGGTGCGTGAAAAGAAGCTGACGAACATGCGAACGCACTCCCACGATGAGGCGATTCGACTGACGCCGCCGCGGCGCATGGCACTTGAGAACGCTCTCGAGTTCATTGGTCCCGATGAGTTGATCGAGGTGACGCCATCGGCGCTTCGACTGCGCAAGCGACTCCTCAACGAGAATGATCGACGTCGTGAGGCGGGCCGGCGCGCCGAGATGCGCGAGGCGAACCAGTAACGCCGATGGGTTCCGCGAGGATCTTTGCTGATCACGCCGCTGGTTCCCCTGTTCGATCAGAGGTAGCTGAGCTGCTCGCCACGTTGTACCGGGATGGCATTGGAAATCCGAATGGTGGTCATGCTGAGGCGCGACGGGCACGCGCGCTCCTCGATGAAGCGCGTGCCACGATCGCAGAGGCGTTCGACGTTGAATCTCGCCAGGTGACATTCACAGGGAGCGCGTCCGAAGCGCTCGCCCTCGCAATCTGCAGCGAACTTTCGGACACGGGCTCCCTACTCACGACGGCTACTGAGCACCGCGGCGCACGAGCACTCGCCAACCGCCATCAGGCTACGGGTGGGTCGGTTGAGCTGATCCCAGTGAGCGCAAGTGGGGCCTGGCGTCTGGAGGACCTCCATCCACGCGCTCACACCGTGGGTCTACTCGCGATCTCATCGGGCGAACTCGGGACAGAGCAGAACGTCCAAGCACTCCGAGGGGTGTTGCCTGATGCTGACTTTGGCGCGCTGATCCTTGACGGCGTACAGGCGGCTGCATCACGCGCGCTGCAGTTTTCAGAGACTGGCGCGACGCATCTTGTGATTGGATCTGCAAAGTTGGAGGGGCCAGCAGGGATCGCGGCGCTCCTCTCAGCACCGGATCGCCATCTAAAGCCACTGGTGCCGGGGGGTGGGCAGGAACGCGGACGTCGGGGCGGCACTGAAGCCGTTCCGCTCGCGGCAGCATTCGCCCACGCCGTTAGGTTGTCGGTGCAAGAGCGCGAAGTGACGCGGCGTCACTTGAGCGCGCTCTCCGCCGCCTTTGACAACGCGCTGGGCGCGCCAGAGGCTCATGGGCTGAGACCGACTGGCCCCGCTGATCGCACGAATCGGCTCCCGGGTCATCATTCATACGCCGCGAACTGGGCCCTGGGTGATGACCTTGTTGCCGCGCTTGATCACGCGGGTCTTGCGATCTCAACAGGTTCTGCCTGCATCAGCGGCTCACGTGAGCCATCAGAGGCCCTTGCCGCCTGCGGTCTCTCTGACGACGAATCGCGCGGCGGGATTCGAATCTCCTTCGGTCGAACGAACAGCATTGACGAAGCGGTGCGGGCCGCGGCGATCGTTGCGGCAACATGTGCGCGCGTCCGCGACCTGGCGCTCACTGAGGTGCGACCGGTATGACCACACACGGACTACCCAGCGGGTGGCTCCCTGAGCCGGAGGCACTGGAGTCCGAACGCGTGCTCGTTGCTCTCTCTGGCGGCGTCGATTCGTCCGTTGCAGCAGCGCTCCTCGTCGAGGCCGGACACCAGGTGGTTGGCGTATGGATGCGACTTCACGATGCTGCGGATCGTGTGGACGGCGGGAGGAAGAGTTGTTGCACCCTTGATGCAGCGGACGACGCGCGCCGCGTGGCGGATCAACTGAAGATCCCATTCCACATTCAGAATCTTGAGCGCGAGTTTGCCGATGCGGTGCTCGAACCATTTGTTGGTGCGTACCTCGGAGGTGAAACGCCAAGCCCCTGCGTCGGCTGCAATACCGCGGTGAAGTTCGGCGCGCTCGTGGGGAAGGGGAGTGCCCTCTTCGGTTGCGAGGCGGTTGCGACCGGTCACTATGCCCGACGCGCGGTGAGCTCCGACGGCCTTTCGTGGCGGCTGCGCTCCGCAGTGGATCAAGACAAGGACCAGACCTACTTCTTGCATGGACTACGCAGCGAGGCGATCGCTCGGGCGCGCTTCCCGCTCGGTGGAATGACAAAGCCAGAGGTGCGGGAGGCTGCACGCGCGCGCGGACTCCCAACGGCGGAGAAGCCAGAGAGTCAAGAGATCTGCTTCGTCCCAGATGGCGATTATCGGTCGCTCTTGCGCGCGCGTGGTTGGGAGCCACAGCGCGGCGAGATCGTTGACGAGAGGGGAGAGATAGTCGGCACCCATGAGGGGAGTGCAGGATTTACCGTTGGCCAACGCCGTGGGCTCTCCGTGACAGGAGCGTCGCCTCGGTATGTCAGCGCGATTGATCCGCGGACGAATCGCATCACGATCGGTCGCCGCGAGTCACTTGAGTGCCGAGCGATTGAGTTGACCGGGGCAGCCACACCGAGCGGCGAATTGCCGGTCGGTGTAGTACTCAATGGCGCAGCGAGGATTCGACATCGCGGGGCTACTGCCCCTGGTCGCCTCGTCAGTAAGGGGGGCGGTGCTGCGACACTGGAGTTAAGCGATCCCCTCTGGGCGCCTTCGCCCGGCCAGACCGTTGTCCTCTATGAGGGCGAGACGCTTGCCGCTGGAGGTCAGATCAGCGCCCACGTGCCGCTTCATGCTTGAGCCAGCGCCGCTGTTGATTGGCATCACGATCGCTGTGGCGGCGCTTGCTGGGCGACTCCTCGCGGTCTGGGCACCGCTCCCAATTGCGATCGTTGCCGCGGGGGTTGGCGCACTGTTCGGACAACTACTTGGGGAGCGAGTCTTCGGTGGATTACTCCCAATCGGTGGAGTGGCATGGCCCGCCCCACTGATCGGTGCACTGCTCTTCGAGCGACTCGCTGCCCGTATCGCGACCGGCTGGGAGCGGGGTCGACAGCCCTAAGGGCGACGGAGCTCGTGGTTCCCTCTGCTACGCTCGGCTCATGAAGCGAGACACACGGATTCCTTCATATAGCGCCGCTGAACTGCGGTCGCGATTCATCGCCTTCTTTGAGGCTCGCGGGCACGCCGCCGTGCCAAGCGCCTCACTGATTCCTGCAGGCGATGCAACTCTCCTCTTCACGAACTCTGGAATGGTGCAATTCAAGGAGCTCTTCAGTGGTGCGGAGACACGCTCGTACACCAGGGCGGTTGATTATCAGCGCTGCCTTCGAGTGGCGGGGAAGCACAATGACTTTGAAGAGGTCGGGCGCACGCCACGACACCACACCCTCTTTGAGATGCTCGGGAGCTGGTCGTTTGGCGACTACTTCAAGCGTGATGCCATTCTCTGGGCGTGGGAGTTCTTGACGGTAGATCTCGGGATCCCAGCCGACCGGCTGGCAGCGACGATCTACTCCGATGATGAGGAGGCAGCGACGATCTGGCGAGAGGAGATTGGACTCCCGGCGGAACGTCTCGCTCGCTGGGGAAACGTAGAGAAGGGCGACGATGCCAACTTCTGGCGGATGGCCGAGACCGGACCGTGCGGTCCATGTTCGGAGATTCACTTTGACCGCGGCGCGGAGCTCTCCTGTGGCTCAACCTGTATCCCCGATCACTCTGAGCAGTGCCCGCGATGGCTTGAGATTTGGAACCTTGTCTTTATGCAGTACGAACAGCATGCGGATGGTCGTCGGACCGAGCTGCCCTTCAAGAGCGTTGATACGGGGATGGGTCTCGAGCGACTCGCCAGCGTCAGTCAGCAAGTCCTCTCAAACTATGACACCGACCTCTTCCTCCCGATCCATACGCTCTTGCAGAAGATGACCGGTCATGACGAGGCGATGTTTGAGACGCAACGATTCAGCTATCAGGTGATTGCTGACCACTCGCGGGCAGTCACGTTCTTGCTCGCCGATGGCGTACGACCAGGGAATGAGGGGCGAGGCTATGTGCTGCGCCGTATCATTCGACGCGCGGTACGCCACGGGCGCCTACTTGGGATCGAGCGGTCGTTTCTCCCTGAGGTTTCCCGTGCTGTCATTCGGATGATGAGCGAGGCCTACCCATACCTCCGTGGAGCTGAGACCCTTGTTGTGGAGTCACTCGAGCGCGAGGAGGCGCAGTTTGCACGGACGCTCGACGGGGGATCGGCCCTCCTTGCCGACGCGTTGAAGCACCTTGCCAAGGGGGCGAGCGCAGTTGGGGTACGCGCTGATCAACTCCCCGATGATGCGCCGCAACTTGACGGAGGCGTCGCCTTCAAGCTTCATGACACCTACGGGTTCCCCATAGATCTAACCGTTGAGCTCGCCGCCGAACGTGGCGTGGCCGTCGATCGTGCTGGTTTCGACGCGGCATTGGCGGAGCAGCGACAACGTTCTCGTGGCGGGAAGAAGTCGGAGCTTGCCGAACACGCCGCCTACGTTGCTCAGCTCGAGGAGCTTCTCCGGGCCGTTGGCGACACCGAGTTCATTGGGTACGAGCATCTCGAGGGGGGCACCACAGTGAAGGGGATCCTTTCGGATACGGGAAGCGTGGCACGCGTCGAATCGGGGCGTGCACGAATTGTGGTGGAGCGAACCCCTTTCTACGCCGAGCGCGGTGGTCAGGTCGGTGACCAGGGCGAGCTGCTCGGCGCGAAGGGCGCACTGATCGGTCGCATCACGGACACCCAGCGTCCGGTGGGCGCGATGACGCTCCATGAAGCGGAGCTGAATGGGCCACTCGCGATCGGCGGCCGCGTCACGATGCGAGTAGATGGACCGCGGCGAGCGGCAACGGTGCGCAATCACACTGCAACCCACCTACTGCACCGTGCGATTCGCATCGTTGCAGGCCCCGATGCAAAGCAGCGCGGCTCTCTCGTTCACCCCGAGTACCTCCGGTTTGACTATCCCCTCGACCGTGCCCTGACTCGTGAGGAGCGCGACGCGGTCGAAGCCGAGGTGCAGCGCGCGATCCGGTCGAACATTCCAATTGTGGCGGCCGAGATGAGCATGAAGGAGGCGGTGGAGGCCGGTGCGGACGCGTTCTTTGACGAGAAGTATGGCGAGCGCGTGCGCACGATCAGGATGGCGGACTATTCCCATGAGCTTTGCGGCGGTACCCATTGCAACGCGACTGGTGAGGTTGGGAGTTTCGTAATCATTTCAGATCGCAGCATCGGTTCCGGTCTGCGGCGTATTGAAGCCTTGAGCGGCCCCTTGGCAGACGAGTATCTTCGCGCACGAGTGAAGAGCGTTGAGGATGCCGCCGAGCTTCTCGGGCTGCAAGATCAAGGACAACTGACTCAGAAGATCGCCCAACTTCAGGCGGAGTTGAAGAGCGCAAAGCGTCGAGCGCGTGAGGGTGGCGGGTCGCGGATTGATCCTGCGGCACTCATTGAACGTGCGGTGAGCGCACCAGCGGGCCACCGAGTGCTCATTGCAAGCGTCGACGTCGAGGACGTCGAGGAGCTCAAAGAACTCTCAAGTCAACTTCGAAAGCGCATGGGCCCGGGGGTCATTGCGCTTGTGCGTGCGGGAGGGGCGCCAGACATCCTTGTTGTTGTTGAGGAGGTGGATGCCGCGGTCGTGAACGCAGGAAGCATCGTTGCGGCAGGCGCGTCGGCAATCGGCGGGCGCGGGGGCGGAAAGGCGAACATGGGCCAAGGGCGAGGCGCGGAGGGGAGCGATGCAGCAATCGCGATTACTGCAATGGCGGCTGCGCTCGGTCTCCCCTCGGCTGGCGCCGCTGAATGAGCGCGGCTGGTCGGCGACTCGGAATTGACCTTGGTGATCGCCGCATCGGCCTCGCGGTTGCCGTCGACGATGTCCCACCGCGCGGCCTTCCAACCATGAGCCGAGCGGCGCGTGTCAACGCGGATGCCGCGAGGCTTGCTGTCATCTGCAGTGAACTAAGGATTGATCGACTTGTGATTGGACTTCCCCTCCACAGCGATGGACGAGCGAGCACGCAGGGCGAGAAGACGCTCCGCTGGGCCGATGAAGTGGCAGGGCATCTTCGTCTGCCAGTGACGTTCATTGACGAGCGCTACTCGTCAGAGCGTGCCAGGGAGCGCGTGGGTCGGCAGGGCGGAGGTGCAGGCGGCGGCGAACCTGGTCGACGCCGTCGGATGGCATACCGCGCATCCATTGACCAAGCGGCGGCTGAACTCATCCTCGAAGACGAAGCCGATCCGAGCCTACATGTCGATCCAGGACTGATTCGCGCGAGGGGTGAGGCTTGAGCGGCACGCGTCGCCTTGCGTTACTCGCCACGCTTCTTCTGCTACTGGTGGTGGGTCGTACCGTGGCCCCCTCAATCCTGGGCGATGCGCTCATCAGCGCTGGCCTTCGTTCACCAGGGATCCTTTCCCTGCCGTTTATTGGCGACATTGCTGTTGAGCGACTCGGTGCGCGGATCTCGTCTCCAGCATCCAGCGACACCACGCTCGTCAAGGTAGAGATCGCGGCCGGGAGTAGTACTGCTGCGATCGCCGAGCAACTCTTCTCCGCGGGGCTGATTGCAGATCCGACAGGATTCATCGTGGCGGTTGGCCGTGCCGGATTCGAGGGGGAACTGCAGGCGGGGGTCTTTCAGGTGGCAGGGAGCATGACGCCGGCCGAGGTGGCGGCCGCACTGACCCAGCCGTACCGCGAACCTGCAATCGCCGTCCAGTTGCGTGCAGGCCTTCGCCTCGAACAGATCGTTGCGGAGGCGGGGACGATCGATCTCCCCTTCACGCAACGCGAACTCCTTGACCTCCTACGCACGCCACCTGCCGCGCTGGTCGCCGACTATGACTGGCTTGACCTGCCCGCTGGAGCAGCCCTTGAGGGGCGACTCGGCTCTGGCACGTTCAATGTGCCAGTGAGCGCGACTGCAGAGGGATTCGTCCGCATGCTCCTTGATCGTTTCGCGGAGCAGGTTCCGGCAGAACTGCGTGGCCCAACAGCCGATGGTCGTTCGTTCCATGAGGTACTGACGCTCGCGTCAATCGTTGAGCGTGAGGCGGCCCTCGATGAAGAGCGACCGCGCATGGCGGGTGTCTACGCATACAGACTTCAAGAGGGAATCGGACTTTTCGCAGACCCGACCATCATCTGGGTGGCCGATTCAGCGGCGCTTCGCACGTTAAAGCTCTCGAAGTGGGAGGACTACGAATTTTGGACGTTCCCACCGCAACCGTATGCTGGTTTGGTGCCGCCACGAGTGCCGCAAGACCTTGTCCCATGGAACACGTTTGTGCGTGGCGGGCTCCCGCCCACTCCTGTCGCATCGCCGTCACGAGCGTCAATAGAAGCGGCTCGGAGCCCAGACATGAGCCGCAAGGAGATGTACTTCGTCTTGATCCCTGGCAGCGGTGGCCGACATGACTTCAGCAAGACGCTAGCCGAGCATGAAGCAAAGGCGAGAAAGTACGGTTGGAAATGAGTGCATTGCAGGAGAGATCGCCAGTTCCAAGCGATTTCGCTCCTCTCCCGAGCCAGGCGGACCTACAACGATGGAGTGAAGCGGACACAGCGGCACGACCAGCACGGATTGCGGCGCTTCGCGCGCGCGTACGATCCGAGGGAATCGACGGGCTCCTGCTTACATCACATGCGGATGCGAGATACTTTTCTGGCATCTGTTTCGGCCCAAATGAGGAGCCGACGGCCGGCGTCAGCGGATGGATTCTCATCACCGCGGATGCGTTCGCGATCTTCGCAGATTCGCGCTACACGGTTCAGGCTCGCCGTGAAGCGGTGCTCGCCACTCCACTTGATCCCGGGAGTGATCCAGGCGGGGCGATTGCGGCGTGGGCGCAGGCACACGGCGTACGAAACCTTGGAGTTGATCCTAGTGTGATTCGTCACGCGATCTGGGAACGCATACGAGAGGCCGCCCCCGGACTCACCCTCACTCCAACAAAGGGTTGGGGGGTTGCCCTCCGCGCAGTAAAGGAGCCAGCGGAGATCGAACGGATCGCCGCCGCCTGTGCCGTCGCAGATCGCGCACTTGCCGCCGTCCTGCCGAAGCTCCTCCCTGGCGCAACCGAAGCAGAGGTGGCGTGGCTCTTGGAGCGCGAAATGCGTGAGGGCGGAGCCGAGGCACTCGCTTTTGATGTGGCCGCTCTGGCTGGCGCAAACGCCGCACTCCCACACGGCAATCCAGGGTCGCGTCCGTTTCAGCGCGGGGAGGTTGCCCTCTTCGACTTCGGGGCACAAGTTGCGGGCTATCGCAGTGACATGACTCGTACGCTGTTTGTTGGAACAGCGTCTGACGCTGATCTCGCACTTTACCAGTGTGTACTTGACGGACAGCAGGCGGCGATCGCAGTCCTGCAACAGGCGATGGAGAATGGAGCGTCAGCGCTCCCCTCAGGACGCACCGTAGACGAGGCTGCGCGCGCGGCCATGGGTGATGCGAACGGCGTGTATGAACATGGGCTCGGCCACGGCATCGGGTTGCAGACCCATGAGTCTCCCTCTCTCTCGCGTGGCGCACCCGAGATCCCGCTCCCTTCTCCGACCGTGTTCAGCGTGGAACCCGGGATCTACCTTGAGGAGCAAGTCGGGATTCGCATCGAAGATCTCGTTGCGGTTGACCTTGAGCGGCGCAGCGTGCGCACGCTCACGCGATTCCCTTCCGCACCCCTGATCGTCGGCTGACGGCTAGACTGGCCTTCACGTAAGGGTCATGGTCGAACGGCCGTGAGGCCGAAAGAGAGGGGGGGCCAGATGATTTCAACCGGCGAACTCAAGAAGGGGATCGTCATTGAGTTGGAGGGCGACCTCTGGCAGATCCTCGAGTACCACCACATCAAAGTTGGTCGCGGGTCGGCCCAGGTTCGAATCAAGTTCCGTAACGTGCGGAAGCAATCAATCGTTGAGAAGACGTTTCAGGCGGGTGAAAAGTTCCCACGCGCCACGCTCGAGCGTCGCCCAGCGCAGTTCCTCTTTTCAGACGGGAACGATTACACGTTCATGGACACCTCAACGTACGATCAATTCGTGATCACGGGCGACCAGCTCGGCGACGCAAAGGAGTACATCAAGGACAACCTCGTGCTCGAGCGAATCAGCTACGAGGAGGAGACGATCGGCGTGGAACTCCCTATCAACATCGATCTGATCGTCAAGGAGACTGACCCTGGATTCGCAGGAGATACGGCAACGGGGGCACGTAAGCCCGCCACCCTCGAGACCGGTCTTGTGGTGCAAGTCCCGCTCTTTGTCAACGTTGGCGACCTCATCCGCGTGGATACGCGAACGGGCGAATACCAGACTCGCGTCTGATCACACTGCCGACTCCAGAGGAGGCACTCAGCGTCTCTGAGGTCGCGGCACGTATCCGTGCGCAAATCAGCGAAGATGCGCTCCTGTCATCGTGTGCAGTCATAGGTGAAGTGCAGAGCAGCATGCGCAGCACGGCGGGACACGAGTACCTCACGCTTCGCGACGCTGAGGCCACGCTTGACGCCGTTCGATTCCGCGGAAGCATTCGTCCAGGTGAGGAGATCCCTGCGGTAGGTGAGATGGTGATCCTGATTGGCAGGATCGATCTCTATGCTCCTCGAAGCAGATATCAGTTGGTCGCAAGCGCGCTGGTTCGACCGGGTGGGGCTGGGTTGCTCTCACGGGAACTAGAGGCGCTCAAGCGAAGGCTTCAGGCCGAAGGTCTCTTCGACGCAGCTCGCAAACGCCCAATCCCGCTTGCACCAGAGGGGATCGCAATCGTCACCTCTCGCTCCGGCGCGGTGCTGCACGATGTCATTCGCGTCCTGCGTGGATCTGCGCCACAAGCGCGCCTCCTACTTGTTCATGCAGCGGTTCAGGGTGCGACTGCGCCGAGGGAACTCGCGGATGCGATTCGGCGTGCCAACGCGCATGCCGCTCATGAGGCGCGCGCGGGGAACCGAAACGCGCCACGTGTGATCTTGCTCGCCCGAGGCGGCGGCTCGACTGACGACCTGTCTGCCTTCAACAACGAAGAGCTCTTGCGTGCAATCGCTGCCTCAGAACTCCCCGTGCTCTCTGCGGTTGGACACGAGTCAGATGTGACACTGTCAGACCTCGTCGCAGATGATCGTGCGGGGACACCGAGCATTGCTGCCGCTCGACTTTCACCGAACCTTGAACTGATTCGCGCAAGACCGATGCAGCTGCTCGGACGTGCGTACCGCGAGGTTCAAAGACTCGTTCTTAAGCGTGCTGCGGAGGTGCGCGAAGAGGGACGCTCTCTGATAGTGGTCGGACCTGAGAACCGGATTGAGCGGGAGGAGGAGCGCCTCGCTCAAACGGGGGACGACCTTGTGCGCGGAATCCGACTCTCCCTTCGTGGGGCAGCAGACCAGGCCCGACAGGCGCACCTGTTGCTCGCGGCCCTCTCGCCGCTCGCGATCCTCTCTCGTGGATATGCGATGGTGGAGGGGGGAGATGGGTCGATTGTGCGCTCGTGGCGACAAGCTCCTGTAGGTCGTGAGATTCTAGTCCGGCTCGCCGAAGGATCACTTGTGGCGAACGTGAGGCGGAGCGAAAAGGGGGGTCACAATGGCGGCAAGGCGTCCTAAGCAACCTGCTCGCGCCCTCCCCGAAGACTTTGAGTCAACGATGCGCGAACTTCGCAGTATCGTGGAGCGCCTTGAATCAGAAGATGGTGGCCTTGAGGCTGCCGTCACCCACTTTGAGCGCGGCGTGAAGCTGCAAGAGCACGCACAGAAGCAGCTTGAGGCTGCGCGACTGCGGATTGAAGAGCTGCTCCCTGAGGGTGGGCTGGCGGAGCTTGATGAAGACGAGGACGAGGAGGAGTAGTGGTCGTCGAGCAGCGAAAGGTCATGGATGAGGGGATCGCGCTGCGCGCGGTCGGCCCAGACTCGCTCCTTTCGCGCCTGAGTGGACCGGGCGACCTGAAGGAGCTCTCCGACTCAGCACTCACGCAACTCGCCGAAGAGATCCGCACTGCCATCATCGCCACCACGGCGGTGACGGGAGGCCACTTGGGCCCAAGTCTCGGGGTGGTGGAGTTGACGATCGCGCTGCATCACATCATGTCATCTCCTGTCGACCGAATCGTGTTCGATACAGGTCATCAGGCTTACCCACATAAACTTCTGACCGGTCGCCTGGCTCGTTTCGGTAGCCTCCGGCAACTCGGCGGCATCGGTGGATTTCCGCGGCGGAGCGAGTCCCCGCACGACGTGTTCGACGGTGGTCACGCTGGAACCGGGATCTCAATTGGACAAGGTCTCGCGCTCGCTCGCGATGTCCGCGGAGGTAGCGAGAAGATCGCGGTGATCGTTGGAGACGCGGCCCTCATGAGCGGGCTCAGCCTTGAGGCGCTCAATGATATCGGGCACCGCCAAACAAAGATGCTGATCGTGCTGAATGACAATGAGATGTCGATCTCGCCGACCGTCGGAGCAATCTCCACCTATCTCTCCAGGGTCAAGCTCTCGGGAACATGGCGCGAGAGCAAGGGTCGTTACGATCGCATCGTGGGCGCGATTCCACTCGTTGGTTCGACGCTCGTTCGGTTGTCGAAGAGCTTCCGTCGCTCCGTGGTCTCCTTTGCACAGGAGCCTGGACGACTCTTTGAAGACCTTGGGATCACCTATGTCGGCGTGCTGGACGGGCATAACCGCGCCCAAATGGAAGAGGCATTCCAGAGCGCATTCAACATGCCAGGGCCGGTGATCGTGCATGTCCGGACGCAGAAGGGCCGCGGCTACAGGCCTGCGGAGGCGGATCCAATCACCTTCCACGGGGCCGCACTCCCAAAGATGGAGGTCGGCGTGGCAACGGATTCATACGGAAAGTCGGGTGCCGTTCCCGTAGCGCCCGCACCGAAGAAGCCGAACTACACCTCCGCATTTGCCGCGGAGCTCGTTGCTGCAGCCGCAGACGATCGCCGCATCGTTGCCATCACAGCTGGGATGCCCACTGGGACGGGCCTTGACACATTCGCAAAGGCGTATCCAGATCGCTTCTACGATGTCGGGATTGCGGAGCAGCATGCGGTGGCCGCCGCAACTGGAATCGCGATGGGTGGTGGTCGACCAGTGGTTGCGATCTACTCCACCTTCATGCAGCGGGCGTGGGATCAGATTGTCCACGACGCCTGCCAGAATGATCAGCCAGTACTCCTCGGTGTTGACCGGGCGGGTCTCGTCGGCGAGGATGGGACGAGCCACCAGGGAATGTTTACGCTGACTGCACAGCGGCAGATCCCGCGCCTTGTGATCGCGTCACCAAAAGATGAGCAGGAGCTCCGTGCGCTCGTGCGCACCGCGCTGGCCCAGGATCATCCGTTTGCGCTCCACTATCCTCGCGACAGCATTGAAGGGGTTCCAGTTCGCGATCCGAAGCCGATCCCGGTCGGCAAGGCGGAGACGATCGCGGACGGGACGGATATCGTCATCCTCGGATTCGGTCCAATTGTGCAGCGCGGCATTCGTGTGGCAGAGCGACTCCGTAGCGGCGGACTTTCAGTGGGCGTGGTCAATGCGATCTGGGCGAGCCCGATCGATCATGAACTTTTCCGTCGGCTCGCGCGCTCCACATCTCTGCTTGTCACGCTCGAGGAGAGCGTGGCAGCCGGAGGCTTCGGTGGCGCCGTGGTTGAATCCCTGGCGGCGGATCAGGCGGCAACGGGTCAGCCCGTTCGCGCGACGGTCTTGAGCATTGGGATCCCAGCGGGAGCATTCGTCGACCATGGAAGCGTGAGCGACCTGCGCACGCTGATCGGGCTTGATGAGGCGGGAATTGAACGCCAGATCCGCTCGGCCTGGGAGGCACGTCGCCCGAGCTAGCCGTCGTTCGATACGCCACCCGAGTGTGGCCGTGTGCGATGATGCAACCATGCGCCGCTACGGTTTTGTGTACAACCCAACCAACGACCTCGCCCTTGAGGCATGGGACGAGGCGGCAGGTTGGTGCGCTGCGCGTGGGATCGAGTATTGGGGGTGCGCAGCAGAAGAGCGGGAGAAGATTGCCGTGGCCCTCCCAGGCAGCGAGGTCCTCTTCTCGCTCGGAGGTGACGGAACCTTCCTCCGCGCCGCAGCCGCTGTGGCCGAGCAGAGCGTCCCACTCCTCGGCATCAACCTCGGCAAGATCGGCTTCCTTGCCCGATCGGAGAGCTTTCAACTCTCGAGCGCACTCGAGTCGTTCAGTGAGGGGAGGTGGAATGTACAGGAACGCATGGCGCTTCGTGCGAGCGTGCAGCGCGCTGACGGTGGGGAGCGCGTCTTTACCGCTCTCAATGATGTAGTGATCGCGCGTGGGCGCCTTCCGCGCGTGGTTCGCCTCGATGTTGCGATCGGAGAGAGCCACCTCGCAACGTACGTCGCAGACGGCGTCGTAATCTCATCGCCAACTGGTTCCACGGGCTATTCGTTCTCCGCTGGCGGTCCGATCCTTGACCCGCTGAGCCGCAACATCATCGTCACCCCCATCGCCGCCTATCTCGCCACACTTCGATCTGTCGTGGTGGCCGCCGATCAGGTGGTGACATGTACGGTCGTTGATGGCGAGGAGACCGTGATCTCGATTGACGGCTGGATTGACGAGCCGCTCGCCACTGGTGATCGAGTGCGTGTGTCGTCTGCACCACTCCCAATTCGCTTTGCCGAGCTGCACGGCCTCGCCCCCTTCTGGGACCTTGTGCGCCAGAAGGTGGATCTCCTTCCACGGTGAGCGCTGCAAAGCGCACCCCTGCACGCGGATCGCGCATCCTTGAACTTGGTGTCTCCGGACTCGCAATCATCGACGCGGTGCGCGTTGAACTTGGCCCTGGGCTCACAGTCCTAACCGGCGAGACTGGCGCAGGGAAGAGTCTCATCGTTGACGCGCTCGCCCTCGCTCGTGGTGCGCGTGCCGATACTGATGCGATCCGGAGTGGCGAGACGAAGCTCCGCGTGGACCTCCTGCTGAGCACAGGTGAAGCGGAGCAGATCATTGTGCGAGAGGTGCACAGCGAAGGGCGCTCGACTGCGCGCATCAACGACGAGCTGGTGACGATCGCGGCGCTCACTGCGGAGGTATCGCCGCGGATTGAGATCCATGGGCAGCACGATCAACAGCGGCTCGGGGATCGGGTGCGCCAACGTGATCTGCTTGATCGCTGGTCAGGCACGCTCGAAACGAGAGAGAAGATCGGCACACTGGTTGAACAGCGCGAACGCTTGCAGGTGGAGTTTGATGAACTCGGCGGCGGTGACGCCCGTCGCGAGGCGCTCTTGCTCATTGCACGCGCCGAGCGCGATGACCTTCGGAGTGCTGCGATTGAACCCGGGGAGGGAGAACGACTCCGTGAGGAGCTGCGTCGCGCAACGAATAGGGAGCGAATTGATGGACTCCGTGCTGAGATCCTTGCACTCTTGGACGCAGACGACGAGGGCCTCCGAGCGCGTTTCCGCCTTCTTGATCGGAGCGCTCGAGAGCTTCTCAAGTTGGATTCCGGGAGCGCGCCTCTTGCCGAGCGCATTGGCGCACTTGCGGTAGAGATCGATGATCTCGCTCGGGACGCAGCGCGTGACCACGCAGGTGAGGCGCTGAGTCGACCAGTTGCCGAGCTTGAAGAGCGACTCGGCCTCATTCTTTCGCTCGAGCGTCGCTTCCGAACCGACGAGGCCGGCCTCGCGGATGCCCTTGAACGCGCTGAGCAGGAAGTCGCGCGCTTGGAAGGGGCGACGGAGCGCCAGGGTCAGATCCTGACGGAGCGAGCGGCGCTCGCGCAGCAGATTGGAGGCGAGGCGGCGCAGTTGCGGAGCGCGCGTGTAGCTGGAGCCAAACGACTATGCAACGCCGTGAACCGTGCCCTTGAGTCGCTCGCACTTCCGCCCACATTCGTGATTGCGGTTGCACCCCGAGCCGGAGGAGAAGACGATCCGCTGGTTGGAGGGGCCGCCTGCCTTGTGGACCGCAGCGGCGGGGATGAGGTCGAGTTCCTCTTTGCGCCGAATGCTGGCGAGCCCGCAGCACCGATCGCAAAGATCGCCTCAGGCGGTGAGCTGAGCCGAGTGTCACTCGCGCTGGAGGAGGCACTCAGCGATGCGAGCGAAAGCCGGACGCTGGTCTTCGATGAGATCGACGCGGGGCTTGGTGGGCGGGCCGGTGAGACCCTTGGCAAGAGCCTCAAGCGAATCTCCATGCAGCATCAGGTGCTTTGTGTGACGCACCTTCCGCAAGTGGCGGCGCAGGCCGACGTGCACCTGCAGGTGCGTAAACGTGAAGAGGGCGGGCGAACGATCACGGAAGTGCGTCGCCTTGACGTCGACGAACGGTTGCGTGAACTTGCCTCGATGCTCACTGGCGATGCCGCAGGGAGTGGGGGAGAGGCTGCGGCACGGGAACTCTTGGCAAAGGCGGGCAAGAGCGGATCATGAACGGGGGACTCGCCGCGCGCTCACTTGAGCGCATCATTGAGTCGTGTCTCGTTTACTTGAGCGTTGAGCGAAATCTCTCCCCGCGGACGCTGGAAGCATACCGTGGCGATTACCGGTCCTTTGCAGCGTCACTCGGAACAGGTGATGCGTGGCGCAGCGACGCGAAGGCGGCCCAAGCGTGGCTCGCTGGGGCGAACGTGGCGGTTTCAACCACTCGCCGTCGCGCCGCGGCCCTTCGCGTGCTCTATCGATTCGCGGAGGGCGAAGGGGAGTTGACGCGATCAATCAGCGCAGAGATTGATCTGCCGCGTACCCGTAGGAATCTCCCCGCGGTGCTTCGCCTTGACGATGTGGAGCGGTTGCTCCGTGCACTTGCGACCGCGCTCGGCGACGGTGATCTCGCACGTGCTGATGCCCAGCGTGCACACGCGCTTGGAGAGACACTCTATGGATCAGGGGGGCGCGTGAGCGAGATTGTCGCGCTGGATCTAGACGGGGTGGATCTTGAGGAGGGGAGCGTCCGTCTCTTTGGAAAGGGTCGGCGTGAGCGTCTGGTACCGATCGGCGAGCCGGCAGTTGATGCGATTAGGGCTTACCGCGACAGTGGCCGCGCGATCCATGCGCAGGCGAGCGCGAGGCGCAGCCGCGCTGCGGTGGAGTCGAACGCACTATTCCTCGCGCATGGCGGCGCGCGTCTGCGACGCGAGTCGGCGTGGAGTGTGATTCGCGACGCGGCAAACCGCGCGGGACTCGGCACCGAGATCCATCCACATACGCTCCGGCACTCATTCGCGACACACCTCCTTGATGGCGGTGCGGATCTGCGTGTGGTGCAGGAGTTGCTCGGCCACGCGGACATCTCCACCACGCAGCTGTACACGCACCTGCTTGGGAGCCATGTGCGCGATGCGTACAAACGGGCGCACCCCCGAGCGTAAGCGGCTACCATTGAGCGATGGGTGCAGAGACGTTCGCTCCACTCGCCGCTGCGCTCCTCTTGCTCCTGATCAGCTTTCCAGTCCACGAGGCGGCACACGCTACTGCGGCATGGAAACTTGGAGATGGACATGCTCGGGCACTCGGACGCGTCTCCCTGGACCCGCGGCGCCACATTGACCCGTTCGGGGCAGGCCTTCTTCTCCTGTCGGCACTCTCTGGTGGAGGAATGATCGGTTGGGCGAAGCCGACACCGGTGATGGCGCAGAGCCTGCGCGGCGGGAGTCTTGGCTGGGCGATCGTGGCCGTCGCGGGCCCGCTGGGTAACCTCCTTCTCGCGTTCATCGCGGCAGCACTGTATCGGCTGATCGGAAGTCCTCTAGCCTCAGACACCATCGGAGTGCTGATCGTCTACTTCACGTACTTCAACGCGAGCCTGCTCTTCCTCAATCTCCTCCCCATCCCACCGTTTGATGGTCGAGCGCTTCTTACGGGGATTCTTCTGCTCGTCTCACCCCGCCTGGCCGAGGTCGTTGAAGGTCTGACCTCTTCACGGCTTGCCTTCCCTCTGGTGATCGTCCTGCTCTTCTTCACCCCGCTCGGCTCACTCCTCGGTGACCTGAGCTTTGAATTGACGAAGTTGTTGCTCGGACCGGGATGAGAGATGTAGCGGCGCCCCGCGAGCGGCGCGAGCGGCGTATCCTTGCGCGTGAGTCAGGGAGGGGCGTGAGATGAGTCGATCGGTACTGGCAGAGGGGTTTGAACTTCCGGACCCTGCCGCTGTTGACATTGAGGGCGTCGTCTTCCGGCGCGAGCAGGGGGGTCTCTTCGGTCGCTCTCGCTCCTATGTTGCGCTCGGAGAGTTCAGCGGACCTTACGGGCTCCTTCTTGCACTCATCGAACGCGACGAGCTTGATGTCTGCCGCGTCCCACTCGCACCGTTTGCCGATGAATTCCTACGCTTCTTCGCGGAGATCCCTGACGATCGCTTGGAAACGCTCTCGGCATTCGTGTCAGTTGCCGCACAGCTCATCGTACTCAAGAGTCGCGCACTTCTCCCACGGCCGATCGTTCATCAGGGGCTTGAGGCTCACGACCTTGACGATGTCGATGAGGCGGTTGATCTGCGCGCGCGGCTCCTTCGCTACCGAGTCTTCCGCGACGCGGCTCGACTGCTCGGTGAGAGACTTCAGTCGTCGCTCTGGCAACGGGAGCAGCCAACCCGCCTCCTCCCACAGCCGAAGCCAGTGCACCTGGAGCCGTTGACCCCCGTCATCTCTGACCCGAAGCGACTCGTTCGCGCTGCCACTCGCATCGCACTTCGTCGACGTCCACTTGCCGATCTCGCGCTTGCGCCTGTTGGCCTGAAGGTTTCAATTGGCGATCGACTCTCGGCCATTCGCGAGGCGGTGCAACAGAGTGGGATGAGCGGTGTGGACCTTGAGACACTCCTTGGAGATCGCCGCGATCGCTCGTTCATTGCGGTGACGTTCCTGGCCCTCCTGGAGTTGGCAAAGCTCCGCGAGGTTCAAGTCGTGCAGGATGCCCTCTGGGGTCCGATCATCATCACCGAGAGTGCACCGGAGCGCGTACATGTGTAAGGGGGGAGAATGAGTACCGAGAGACGAGCGGGGGTATCCCTACCAGAGCGGACCCGTGCGGCAACAGCGGCTGACCTTGAGGCGCTGCTCTTTGTCGTTGATCGTCCGTTGACGCGGAAAGAGGCGGCGAAGCTTCTTGAGGTTGAACGCGCCGCACTTGATCGCCTGGTGAAAGAGCTTCAGTCAACTCTCGCGGGGCGCGGGATCACGCTGCTCACTCACGGGGACGAACTTCAGCTGACGAGTGGCCCTGAGCAGGCTCGCGCCGTCCTGGCGTGGATTGGGACTGGTGGTTCCGATATGACCGCGGCTCCCCTGGAGACCCTCACCGTGGTTGCGTACCGTCAGCCGGTGACCAAAGCGGGCATTGAAGAGATTCGCGGTGTTGATGCAGACTATGCACTTCGCGTCCTCCTGGAGCGCGGACTCATTGAAGAGGTCGATCGTCTCGAGACCGCTGGGCGCCCGCATCGATATGCCACAACAATGGAGTTCCTCCGGAAGTTTGGACTCTCATCGTTGAGCGATCTTCCTCCACTGGAGGGTGACGCGGCGTCGATCTTGAGCCTGCCGCTCGCCAGCGATGAGCATTCAATCGCCGGAAGCTCGCCAGACGAAGGTCCGACCACGCCGTCTGGCGAAGGAGCCCTCGCTGACTGATCTGATCCGCGTCAATGTGCTCGTCGCTGAGCGCTCGGGCCTCTCTCGTCGTGGCGCTGATGCAGCGATTGCGGCGGCGCGAGTTACGAGTGCTGGCCGAACTGTCCTCCTTGGCGAGCGAATGGAGCCGAGTTCGCTCCTCGAACTCGACGGGCAGGCTCTGGTTGCGCGCAGTGGCTCGCCAGCTGACACGCGCGATCCGCTTGGTGGCGCGGAGATGTTCGCATGGCATAAGCCGTGGGGGGTCACCACTACGCACGCTGACCCACATGCGGCGATCACCCTGCCCCAGGCACTTACCTCGTTCTTCGGCGAGTCGCGCGCTGCGCGCATGCTCTCAATCGGTCGACTCGATCGGGAGAGCGAAGGACTACTGCTCCTCACTCCTGAGCGCCGCCTCGTCTCCCCGATCGCACACCCGCGTGCCGGTTTAAGGCGTGGATACGCAGTGATGTGCGACCTTCCGCTCGGACACGCGGAGCATACGCGGTTACGCGCAGGAATTCGACTTACCGACGGTTGGGCGCGCGCGCTCGACGCTCGGGAGATGCGACCGGACGATCGACTCCCAGAGGATGTGCTGGACGATGGGTCGGACCCAGCACAATGGAGTTACATCTCACTCGGAGAGGGGCGCCATCATGAGGTGCGTAGGCTTTACGGCGCGATTGCCCGTCCCGTGCGTCGCTTGATTCGAATCTCCTTCGGGCCCGTTCATCTTGCAAACATCCGTGTTGGTGAGGCCCGTCCGCTTGAGATGGAAGAGCGCGCCGAGCTCGGCAACGTTCTGCTTGCTTCAACAGCCCGTGCGGCGGTCAACTTGTGACGCAGATTGCCATTGACGGGCCAGCGTCGAGCGGGAAGAGCAGCGTCGGAATCAGAGTCGCTGCATCCTTCGGGTACGGCTTCTTGGATACTGGATTGCTGTATCGGGCGGTCACAAGGGCGGCACTTGATAGTGGCGTATCTGGTCCTGCGGGCGCGCTGGTTGAGGGCGCAGTAACCACTAACTCTCGCGACGCCGAGAAACTCGTTCAACTCGCGAACCTCGCGGAAGTCGATCTTGAGAGCGGTAGTGCGACGATTGTGGTGGATGGCAGGCGCTTTGAAGCGTCAGAGCTTGAGGGTGGCGACGTGGAGCGCGCCGTTGCTGCGATTGCAGCCATCCCAGAGGTTCGGGCAGCGCTCCGCACCGTACAGCGCCAGACCGCCATGCGTGGAGGGGTGGTGCTCGCCGGCCGTGACATCGGGACGGTCGTCTATCCGGAGGCTCCACACAAGTTCTTCCTTGACGCGTCCGCTGAGACGCGCGCGTTGCGTCGGGCGATCCAACGTGGCTTTGTCGAGGGGTCTGATGAACATCAGGAGGCACTGCGTAACCTGATCGCGCGGGACCGGGAAGATCGCGGCCGATTAGTGGCACCACTCCGCGCCGCTGATGATGCACTTCTGATTGCGACGGATTCCCTTACGCTTGACGACGTTGTTGCTCAGATTGTTCAGAGGGTGCGTTCTTCGTCACATGTCACTTGATCGTCCACCGCTCGGCATGCGCCTCTCCGACGCGTTCGGAGGCTGGGCCATACGCCGCCTCGCACGCGAGATTGTCGTCGAGGGGATGGATCAGATCCCAAAATCGGGGCCGGTCATCCTGGTTGGGAATCACATCTCTTGGCTTGACCCGATCTTCCTCGCATGCTGGCTAACGCCTGAGGCCGGGCGGGCAATCAATTGGATGGGAAAGGCTGAGGCGATGCGCTGGCCTCTGGTCGGCACCTTCCTGCGAGTCAATGGCGTTTTCGGAGTGCGGCGGGGGGCGGCAGATCTTGAGGCATTTCGTTTGGCTGAAAGGGTGCTCCGAGATGGGAACGTGTTAGGGATCTACCCCGAGGGGACGCGTTCCCGTGATGGGAAGATTGGTACATTCCGCGACGGCGCGGCGCTTCTCGCGTTGCGCAGTGGAGCCCTCGTGATCCCTGTTGCAGTGAGCGGTACCGAGCAACTTTGGCCTCGCGGCGCACTGTTGCCTCGACGGGCGGCAAGGATCCAAATGGTGATTGGCGAGCCGCGCAGATTCATGAATTCAGAGGGAGCGCGTCCCGCCCTCTCGCATGTGGCCGAGCAGATGCGAGCCGCCGTCATAGGCCTACTCCCGCACGAGTACCGCCCATAGAGGAGTGGCGCACGGCGAGGGTGGGAGAGTCTCCCGTGGCAGGTTCGCTCGGATGGGGGGAGTAGGAGATAATCGCTCACATGGGAAGTGTTGAGAGGATCAGCATCGCGAAGCGCACGGGGGTCTGCTACGGCGTGCGTGAGGCGATCGACAAGGCAAAGGTTGCGCGTGCCGAAGGGAAGGCCACCCACACGCTCGGCCACGTCGTGCACAACGAGGGGCTGATTGCCGATCTTCATGCCCGTGGCATTGAGAGCGTGGAGACCCTCGACCAGGTGACAGAAGGCGCGGCAATCGTCATTCGCGCGCACGGGGTGACTCCAGAGGTTCTACAGCGCGCAAATGATCGTGGACTTGAGGTGATTGATGGCACCTGTACATGGGTAGTCCAAGAGCACCGCGAACTCGCCAAACTCGTGGAAGAGGGCTATGAGATCGTGCTTCTTGGAACACCACACCACCCGGAGGTCGTTGGCCTCCTTGGATTCGCCCCCAACGCGATCCTGGTTGACGAGGAGGAGGACTGGGCGAGGATTCCACGGAGGAAGCGCATGGCACTGATCACCCAATCAACGCAACCGCCCTGGAAATTTGAGCGGCTCGCCGCCTTTCTCGTCTCTCGCTGTCATGAACTGAAGGTGCTGAACACCGTATGCCCTGTGACGATTCGTCGCCAGGAGGACACGTTGGAGGCGGCGCGATCCGTTGACATGATGGTGGTTGTGGGCGGAAGCAAGAGCGCGAACACGAAAGAGCTCACCCGCCTCTGTGAAATCAGCGGCACGCGAGCGCTGCAGATCGAATCTGCCGCTGATCTACGTGACCCTGAACCATTCGCAGGCGCAATCCGAGTTGGAGTAACCGGCGGAACTAGCACGCCGATCGAAGATCTTGAACGGGTAGCTGCGCGGATTGCCGAGCTCGCAGGTACCGAGAAGATAAAGGAGAGAGCGGGGGAGATCGCGCGGGAGGCGCTCGCCTCCGCAGCGACACCGCAGTACCGAACCACTTCCATCGCCGAACCGAGCGGTCGATGAACCTTCGGCAGATTGCGGACGAGGATACGGGCCAAGAGCGCCTGCCGCTCGTTGCACTCGTTGGGCGGCCGAACGTCGGAAAGAGCACACTCTTCAATCGTGTTGTTGGCGAGCGACGAGCGGTTGTTGAAGATCGTGCCGGAACGACGCGGGATAGACTGATCTCAATTGCCGAGTGGAACGGATTCAGGTTTCGCCTGGTAGACACTGGAGGGATGCAACCCGCGCAAGGCGATGTCATTGACGTAGCCGTTCAGGACCAGGCGCGAATCGCTGTGACCAGCGCTGACCTCATCATCTTGGTGGTGGATGCGGCGACAGGACCAAACCCTGGTGATGCAGAGGTGGCGCAGCTGCTGCGCAAGAGCGGCAAGCCGATTCTCCTGGCGGCGAACAAGTCCGACAACATCGAACGAGAGCGCGCAGCGCACGAGTTTGCGGTACTAGGCTTTGACGCGATCTATCCGGTAAGTGCACAACATGGGATTGGCTCCGGCGATTTGCTTGACGTGCTCGTAGATCGGTTGCGCAACTTGCCACCCGAGATTGGCCTTCCCGCTCGAGACGGAGAGGTGACGATCGCCATTGTGGGGCGCCCGAACGTTGGGAAGTCGAGCCTGCTGAATCAGCTTCTCGGTGAAGAGCGGACCGTTGTGAGCAACGTGCCAGGAACGACGAGAGACGCCATTGACGATCACATTGATCACGCTGGTCGATATATCACGCTCGTGGACACCGCGGGAATCAAGAAGCGGGGGAGGATTGCATCAGGTCCCGTTGCGGAAAAGTATGCAACCGTTCGCTCTGTTGCGGCGCTAGATCGCGCCGATGTGGCACTGCTTCTGATTGATGCGTCAACGGGCCTGCAGGCGCAAGACCTTCACGTAGCAGGCTCTGTTATTGAAGCGGGGAAGGGTCTCGTCATTGTGATGAACAAGTGGGACCTTGTTGAGAAGGACGGCTTCACCTTTGATACGGCGATGGGTCTGCTCCGTCGCCAGGCCCCCTTCCTTGATTTTGCACCGATCCTCTCAATCTCCGCGCTGACGGGCCTGCGCGCGACGAAAGTTCTGGACGCGGCCATGGCTGCGGCTGATGCGAGACGGCTGCGAATCCCCACTGGTGCACTGAACCGCCTCGTGGCAGAGGCGGTTGCGCGCCAAGAGCCTGCGCATAGCGGCAGTAAGCGCCCGAAGATCCTGTATGCGGCACAAGCGGCGACGCCGCCACCTACCTTCGTCCTCTTCGCACGAAATGCGGGGCAGGTCCATTTCAGCTGGCAGCGCTTCCTTGAGAATCAGATCCGCGACCAGTATCCGCTGACGGGGACCCCCATTCGTATCGTGGTTCGAGAACGAGCGGCGGAGGAGGGTCGTGAACGTGGACGTGCGGGTGGTCGGACAGGGAGTCGGAGTCGATGATTCGAATCCTTGGTGCCGGAGCATGGGGAACCGCCCTCGCGGCGCTCTGGGCGCATCCGCGCACCGGAGTGGACGCTCCAACGATTGAGTTGATCGCGCACACTGCCGCAGAGGCATCCGTGATCAGCGCAGCTCGAATGAATTCGCGTCGGCTCCCAGGAGTCGCGCTGCCTGAGAGCATCCGGATTCGATCCGTTGAAGATGAGATTTCGGAACTTAGCGCAGGGGATCTTCTCGTTGTCGCGATTCCGTCTGACGCCATTCGCGGGGCACTTGCCCATGTAAGGGTTGGAAGTGCGAACGTGGTGATGGCGTCGAAGGGGCTCAGCCAGGAGGGCGAACGCGTCTCCGAGCTTGCGGTTGCCGCAGGTGTGAGCCCGTCAGCGCTCTTCACCCTCTCAGGACCAAACCTCGCCCGTGAGATCGCAGCAGGTAAGCCAGCTGCTGCAGTGCTGGCCACCCGCGTTGGATCGCATGACGACGTCTTCGCTGCATTGGCGCGACAGAGCTTTAGGCTCTACATGAGTGACGATCCAATTGGCGTAGAGGTTTCGGGTGCGCTGAAGAATGTGCTTGCGATCGCCGTGAGCGGCGTCCGCTCACTCGGGTATGGCGAGAATGCCGCGGCAGCACTTCTTTCCCGAGGTGTCGCAGAGATGGCACGTCTTGCGGAGGCCTGTGGAGGACGCGCCGAGAGTGCGTTCGGACTCGCAGGAGTTGGTGATCTCGTACTCACCGCGTCCAATACGGGTTCGAGGAACGCACGGCTTGGTGAGCTTCTGGCTACCGGCGTGTCGGTGAGTGCTGCGGTCGAGACGATCGGTGCCACCGTGGAGGGGATTCCGACCGCGCACGGTGCTCTGCTACTCGCGGCACGGCTCGGCGTCGAGCTGCCAGTTACGGCCGCAGTCGTTGCTGCGCTTGAACATGGCGTGAGCATCGAGCGACTTGCTGAGGGACTGCTCGGACGTGCTCCAACTGCGGAGTGGCACTAAGCGGGACTTATCGGGGCTGCTAGAATCGCGTCTCGCGCACAGTAACGGAGCGTAGCGCAGCTTGGTAGCGCGCTTGCATGGGGTGCAAGAGGTCGCAGGTTCAAATCCTGTCGCTCCGACCATCACCTTCTGGACTGTTTCCCGCACGAAATCGCCCGCGCTGCCCCCACCTTCGCTTCGATTCGAAGCAGCGCGACCCTTCCGCTAGGACGCAACTTAGCCCTTTTGGGAGTGAGTTCCATCCCGCACCTCTGCCGTCCCATGCGTCCCAGAGACGCTAGGATGCGCGCAGAGTCAGGGGATAGGAGGGGAAGATGGAAACGATGATCCGTGTCGGCATTACGTTGTTCTTTGCGGGTATTTTTCTTTACTTGGTGTGGTACCTACGAGCGAAGGCTTCTCCCAAATGGGGTGTCCTTCGCACCACACTGAGTCTCTGCGCGGGGTTTACAGTCGGCGCGATCATTGGCTACCTTGTCAGGATACAAGATTTTATCCTTCCAACCTTGGCGATCGGGATTTTTAACGCGATTTCGAGCGCCAAAGGTTGGCCGCTGTTGAGGAGGGTGCTTGAGGGTCGGCAGTACAAGCTCTTTTGGAGGATTTACATTATCCTCTTCTTGGTTGTGGGCATTGGTTACTTGCTCGACGCACTTGTCAACAGATTCAGTTAGGCTCATCTCGTCGCCGCCCGCATCG
>JBJTVF010000016.1:0-10077 GCA_046081085.1 Candidatus Limnocylindrus sp. | reverse complement strand
CGGAGCGCGAGGCTGCCCGTTGAAGCTCGCCTTCTGGCGAAAGAGCACGAATGACGAGAAGGCGAGCATCAGCGCCGCTGCCGCTCCTTCGGGCGCCGGAATCTTGCAGGCACTACGCAAGTCTCTCGCCCCTGAGCCGGACTGGGGTGACCTAGAGCGCGCGCTGATCCAAAGCGACGCCGGAACGGGCGTCGCTGCAGGGCTGATCAGCGCGGCACGTGAGGCTCAGGGAGGTACGGGGCGTGAACGGTTGCGCACGGCGCTTCTTGCGTTGATGCGCGAAGAGTCGCCGAGTGATCCAACCAGCACCGCTGGCAACCGACAGATCATCCTACTGATAGGCGTGAATGGAGCCGGGAAGACAACGTCAGCGGCAAAACTTGCGGCACGCGCCAAGGCTTCGTCGCTGCAACCGATCCTCGTCGCTGCAGACACATTCCGTGCGGCGGCGATCGATCAGTTGCGTCTTCTCGCAACGCGAGACGGCGTCGAGATTGCGGAGGGGAGGCCGGGCGGTGACCCTGCGGCGGCGATCCACGATGCGCTGACTCAGGCGAATGCAAAGGGGCTATATCCAGTGATCATCGACACAGCGGGCCGCATGCACACGAAGACTGGCCTCATGGATGAGCTCACCAAGATGCGCCGAGTGATCCAGAAGCTCGCGCCAGCGGCAGAGGTTGAAGTTCTCCTTGTCATTGACGCGACGGCTGGGCAGAACGGGCTTGCGCAGGCGAGCGGGTTCAATCGCGCAGCCGGCGTAGATGGCGTGATCCTTACGAAACTCGACGCGGGGGCGCGTGGCGGCGTGGCGTTGGCCGTACGTCGTGAACTCGGCCTCCCGGTTCGCTGGGTTGGAGTGGGGGAGCGAGGGGGCGACCTCCTTCCGTTCGACGCGGAGGCCTACGTGGACGGACTGTTAGGCGACGCGATCTAGCGCGCGTGGGAGATCGTTGATCCTCTGGATCCTTCCCAGTTTGGTGAGCCCAATCACGATACCGGCGGCGATTGAGGCTGCTGCGCCAAGGTAGAGCGCCGCACCGCTTCCGGCGGCTGAGCCTCCGATCAGCCCGCCTGCAGCGATGCCCGTCAATCTTCCGAGAAGGCTCACCCCTTCAAGCGCGGCGCTGGCGCGTCCCTGCAGGGCGTCAGGGAGGACACGGCTACGAATCGCACCCTGGTTCGCTTCCCAAACGGTTTCAAATCCATCGCTGAGAAACTGGTGCGCAACAAGGAGGGCGATACCTGTAAGCGTCGCCCCTGGCGCGAGGGGAACGAGCGCGAGTCCGATCCCTACGATGATCAAACTGACACTGATCGCACGACCCGTGCCGAGGACGAGTGAGATTCGCTCCGTGAGCAGCCCGCCCGCGAATGACGCGATGCCGCCGCTCGCAATGATGAAGCCGACCACTTCGGGGCTGAGGCCAAGCGTTCGCACGACATAGATCATGTAGGCCGAGCGGAAGAGTCCGAAATAGATGCCGATCGCGGCGCTTGAGGCGATGAGAGGCCGCAGGATTGAGATCCCCCACGTGCGTCGTAGTCCCTCTTCAGCCTCCACAAGAAAGCTCCGGCGTGATTTCGCCGGTGGCAGTCGCGGCTCCCTGACCCGTAGCGTGGTCAACAGCAGCGCGGAGGCGACATACGTGAGCGCATCCACTCCGATCGCGGCTGGACCACCAATGCTGCCCACGAGGAGGCCCGCGGCGCCGAAACCGAAGAACTCCGCAGCACCCCTGATTCCCAGCACCTTCGCGAGCACCGAGCGCAGATCCGGCGTGGGCACCAGTCCAGCAAGGTAACTGCGCTCGGCAATATCAAAGGCGGTACTGCATGCTCCGCTTGCGGCACTCACCAGGATCAGATGAACGAGCGACACGCCGCCTGTCATGAACGCAGCGATCGGGATGCTGGCGAGGAGCAGTGCACGGAGAAGATCGGCGGCGATCATCACTGGTCGACGTGGCAGACGATCGATCCACACGCCCGCAACTTGGCTTGCGAGCGTCGCAGCGATCAAGTCCACGCCTGCGATGATGGCAGCCTCTTCGGCGGAGATCTTGAGGCCGATGATCGCGAGCAGCGGCAGGGCGGCACGCGTGATGAACGACCCGAATGTGGAGGCGGATTGCGCCGCCATGAGGATGCGAACATCGTGGCGCACAGCGGCGCTATCCCTTACGCGCGGCACGGTGAGCCTACCCCTCTTTCTCATTCGCGCAGCGTACACTCCTCGTATGTTCGACGTGCTAGGAAGCCGGCTTCGCGCTTCACTGCAACGGCTTGGCGGAAGTGGCCGCATCAGTGAATCAGATCTCGAAGCCAGTTTTGCGGAGATCCGAACTGCGCTCATCGATGCGGACGTTGTGCTCTCCGTAACCGATTCGCTCATCGCATCAATGCGCAGCCGTGCACACGACGAAAAGGTCGTCGGCGGCATAGGGGGTGGTGCACGATTGGTTGCGATCGTGCACGCGGCCCTCACTGAGCGGCTTGGGGGCTCAGGCCGAGAACTCGACCTGCGTGAAAGGACAGCGAGCATCCTGCTCCTTGGGCTCCAAGGTGCAGGGAAGACCACGACCGCCGCAAAGCTCGCGCTCCGACTCCTTCGTGACGGGCGACGCCCGCTTCTCGTTGCGGCAGATCCTCGGCGGCCCGCCGCGGCTGAACAGCTTTCGCTGCTGGGCGCAGCGATTGGCGTACCTGTCCACCGCGAACCGATCGGCACCCCAGTGGCAGAGATCGGCCATCGCGCGCTTGAATCGGCGAAGAAGCTCGGCCGTGACCTCCTCATCATCGACTCATCGGGACGGACGACCATTGATGAAGAATTGATGGGTGAGCTCGCTGAGTTACGCGCAGCGGTTAACCCGCGCGAACGCATCCTGGTGTTGGATGCGGCAACCGGCCAACATGCGCTCCGCGTTTCTGAAGGCTTCAAGGAGGTGGCCGATCCGACCGGTCTCATCTTGGCGAAGTTGGATGGCGACGCGCGCGGTGGCGCTGCGCTCTCGATTGCAGGTGGCGCGGGAATTCCCGTTGTCTACCTTGGGACAGGTGAACGAACTGAAGCGCTTGAGCGCTTCCATCCCGATCGTATTGCTGGACGCATCCTCGAGATGGGGGATCTGTCAACGCTTGCAGAGATCGTGCGCGATGCGGGGGGCGATCCACGCGCACCCGTTGCGACAAAGGGCGGGAGTGGCGCAGCGAAGGGCGAAATGACCTTCTCCGATCTGCTCGAACAGTTGCGACAGATGTCGTCAATGGGCCCGATTGGGCAGATCGTGAAGATGATTCCAGGCATGGGAGGCGTGGCTGCCCAAGCCGAGGAGGCTGTTGCAGCGGGGGAGTTGAAGCGGGCAGAGGCGATCATCCTCTCCATGACGCCGACTGAGCGGGAGAACCCATCGCTGCTTTCAATCCCTCGACGTCGCCGCATCGCTGCTGGGGCCGGTCACGCGATTGAAGAGGTGAATCGTCTGGTCAAGCGCCTCGAGGAGATGCGCCTCCTGATTCGAAGAACTGGGGGGATTGATCCTCTGCGGCTCGCTGGAGGGGGGAAGGGGCTTCCAGGGAAGCACGCTGGCGGGTACATCCGCCCGAAGGAGGATCGGAAGGCGAAGAAGGCCCGTCGAAAGGGTGGCCGGCGGTAGGTGATCGCGTCCCTGATGCGCAGGTCACCTCGAGCGGCTACTATCCCCAGACACATACCCCATCGCTTCGGGGTTACTCGCCTGGCGAATGCCAGGCCCACGGAGGAAGTTGTACGGATGAGCGTTCGAATCAGATTGACACGGGTAGGGGCAACAGGACAGCCGTCGTATCGAGTTGTCGCAACCGATCGGCGCCGCGCGCGCGATGGTCGTTCGCTTGAGACTCTCGGGCACTACAACCCGCGCACCGAACCGATGACACTCGTCCTTGACCTGCCGAAGGTGGACGCATGGATCTCAAAGGGTGCTCAGCCATCTGAAGTTGTCGGCAAGTTGATTGCGAAGGCACGCGCAGGCGAAACATCTCCTGGCGGAAAGACGGGCCCGAAGGCCGCAGAGAAGGGCTACACAGCCCCAGGCACTCGCCCAGTGGTTGAAGAGCCGACGATCGTTGTCGAGGCTGCACCAGAGGCGGCCGCAGTACTCGCCGCTGAAGCGGCGGCAGAAGTTGCCACTGAGGAGGCCACAGAGGCGGCCGTCGACGCGGCACCAGCAGAGGAGGCGTAAGTGCCGGCAGCAGAACTTGTGGCATATGTCGCGAAGTCACTAGCAGACAATCCTGATGGGGTGAGCGTACAGGTGGAAGAGGATGGCGACGCCGTCGTCCTTCGCCTGATCGTTGATGAAGATGACATGGGTCGCGTGATCGGACGAAACGGCAGCATCGCAAAAGCTATGCGCAGCCTTCTCAAGGTGATCTCCAATCGAACCGGAGAGAACTACGTCCTCGAAATCGGCTGACGCTGTCCGCGAACTGCGCGTCGCGCAGGTACGTGGTGCGCGCGGGCTTGATGGCACGCTCCGCCTGGAGGTCCTTACCGATCATCCTGCTGAGCGCTTTGTCGTGGGGAAGCAGTTTCGTGTTGAAGAGAGTGATCGGAGGCTCACGCTTACCGAGTGGAGCCCCGCCTCGCCAGGCGGGTTCGCACGATTTGCTGAGATCGCAGATCGTGGTACTGCGCAGATCCTTATCGGGCGCTATCTCTCGCTTCCACTCGCTGCGGACACGGGCGACTCGGGACGGGTGTATTGGGATGAAGTGATCGGCGTTCAGGTGCGAGACAGAATGGGCGAACTGATCGGAACAGTCATCGATTGCTATCGTGCTGGCGGCGCGGAGGTTTACATCGTCCGCACAGCGGACGGCGGAGAACTTGACGTACCAGCGGTCGCCTCGGTCATCGTCAGCTTCACACCGCGCGAGGGCGTGATCATTGCGGACCTCACCGGATCGGACCTCACCCCAAGAGGTCCAAAGCGCGTGAAGTCAGCTCGCCCGGAACGCTCGGACCGAAACCCATGAGCGAGCAGGCGCGCCCTCTACGGATCGATGTGGTCTCTCTGTTCCCTGACACGATCCTCTCCGCGCTTTCGGCGAGCATCCCTGCACGCGCCATCGAACGTGGTCTCGCATCGCTACGTGTCCATGACCTCCGCGAGTGGGGAATCGGCAAGCATCGCGCGGTGGACGATGAACCGTACGGCGGGGGTGCTGGGATGCTGATGCGCCCCGAACCACTTGTTGACGCGATTGAGGCACTGCGAACCGAGGGGAGCACGGTCGTTCTCTTGGATGCTGGCGGGGAGCGGCTCCAGCAGTCACGGCTGCGAACCCTTGCACGCTCTGGCCACCTGATCCTTCTCTGTGGGCGATACGAAGGGGTTGACGAGCGTGTGCGAGCCTATGTTGATCTTGAGATCAGCATTGGCGACTACGTCCTTTCCGGCGGAGAACCGGGTGCCATCGTCCTCTGTGACGCGCTCCTTCGACTTCTCCCCGGCGCAATTGAGGCCGCCTCGCTCGCTGAGGAGTCATTCTCCGCGAACCTGCTTGAATACCCACAGTACACGCGTCCGGCCGAGTTTCGTGGGGTGGCGGTCCCAGAGATCCTGCTCTCGGGCAATCACGCTGCAGTTGCGGCATGGAGAGGCGAGCAGGCCCGCCTACGGACTGTTGCCCGCCGCCCTGATCTCCTTCCGGGAGCACAACCTCGCAAGAAGGGCGACTAGCGAAGGGGTACGCCTCCCTGTGCTATCCTGCCGCTCCGCACCAGCAGGATCCTGCTGAGCCATCACGGAGAACCCATGGATTTGATTCGAACGATCACGAACGAGCAGATGAAGCGCGATCTGCCTCCGATCAAGGCTGGCGACACCGTCAAGGTGTCGGCAAAGGTGGTTGAGGGGAATCGTGAGCGCATCCAGGTGTTTGAGGGGACAGTCATGCGCCTTCGCGGTGGCGGACTTGGACTTACGATCACCGTTCGACGCATCGCTTCGGGCGTGGGGGTCGAGCGAACCTTCAAGGTGCACAGCCCCCGTATTGAGAAGATTGAGATCGTTCGCCACGGAGTATCGCATCGCGCGCAGCTCTACTTCCTCCGCGATCGCGTCGGCAAGCAGTCATCGCTACGCGAAAAGCGCGCTCAGCTTGGCGAGGTTCTCAATCCTGTATACGTCGAACCCGCCGTAGAGCCGGTGGCTGAGGCCGTTGTCGAAGAGGTAGCTCTTGCCGAAGCCTCATCGGCAGAGGTACGAAATGCGGTTGCCGCCGAAGAGCCAGGTGCTCCCGCCACTGAAGAGACGCCTGCAGAAGAGCCAGCGGTAGCCGCGGCAGACGATTCGGAGCAGGCGAAGGCGTGATCTCTCCCCGGCCAAGCAGTGGCCGCGGACAAACAACACGCGAGCGAGAGATTCACCACGGCTCGCCTGAACGTGCCGTTATCGGCATTGACGAAGTTGGGCTCGCTCCACTCGCTGGTCCAGTTGTTGCATGCGCAATACTCATGCCGGACGGCGAGCTGATTGGCGGCGTTCGTGACTCTAAAGCCCTGTCACGCAACCAACGTGAGCACCTTGACCCGATCATTCGTCGTGCAGCGGTTGCCTATGGGCTCGGTGCCGCATCGGCTCGAGAGGTTGAGCGATTCAATCCACGAGCTGCATCCCACCGTGCCATGCAACGGGCGGTCCACGCCCTTGAACGTCGCCTCGGTCGGCCAGTTGAGTTCGCACTTGTTGACGGTTCGCCCGCGCACGAACTGAGTGCGCTCATCGGCCCACACGAAACCATTATCAAGGGAGACTCCAGCGTCTATTCGATTGCCTGCGCGTCCATTGTGGCGAAGGTGCTTCGTGATCAGTTGATGGCGCGGCTCGCCGAGCGATATCCAGGCTATGGATGGGACTCAAATGCCGGATATCCCGCACCGCTCCATCTTGCCGCCCTTGATCAGCTTGGCGTAACGCCACATCACCGACGAACGTATGCCCCAGTTGCTGCGCAAATCGTCCGCAGCGGCGGAGGCCCCGCCTAGCCAATACGCGGACGGTACGCCCAACCGCTGAGTCTCTCCCTGTGTCGAACCATCGGGCGGAAATCGGAGCAGCCGCAGAGCGAGAGGCGGCAGCTGTGCTCGCAAGTGCAGGTTGGAGGATCCTGGCGCGTAACCTGCGCGTCGCAGGGCTAGAGGTCGACATCCTTGCGCGTGACGAGACCGACCGACTGGTTGCGGTTGAGGTTCGTGCCCGTAGATTCGTCGGAGCGGTCACTCCAGAGGAGATCCTTGGCAAGAGAAAGCGCGCCGCACTGCGCCGCCAGCGTGAAGCGATCAGCGGCCTGGCTCGCGTTGATCTACCACTGGTTGCTGGACCCCCTGGGGAACGTCGGTTTCGCCTTGTGCGGGGGGTGGCCGAGCGGGGGACGAGGTGGGTGGAGGGTGGTAGGATCACCCGGCGCCCAGTTGGGAGCCCTTGACCCCGGTCAGGGAATACGCACGCGGAGCATGTCGCCTCGCAACGGTGGCCCCTCGGGGTCGCGATGGCGTCCCGCGGTGGCATAACCGTGATGAGGAGAACTATGGCCGCAGTTACGATGCGCGAACTTCTGGAGGTCGGTGCCCACTTCGGGCACCAGACCAGGCGCTGGAATCCAAAGATGGCGCCTTTCATTTATGCCCAGAGAAACGGCATTCATATCCTCGACCTTGCCAAGAGTGCAAAGCATCTTGATGCTGCCCTCGTTGCAGTTCGCGAAGCCGCTGCAAATGGCGAGACGATCCTCTTCGTTGGCACAAAGAAGCAGGCGCAAGCCCCCATTCTTGAGGAGGCGACTCGCGCCGGTCAGCCTTACGTCGTCAAGCGCTGGCTCGGTGGAATGCTCACAAACTTCACCACAATTCGGAAGCGACTGACGCTTCTCGAGCAACTTGAAGCACGCGAACAGGCTGGCGAGCTTGAGCTGATGTCAAAGAAGGAGGCGGCGAAACTTCGCGACAAGCTTGAAAAGCTGCGCGGAGTTCTTGGCGGCATGCGCCGCATGCGCCGCGCACCTGGCATGGTCTTCGTGATTGACCCGAGCCGCGAAACCCTCGCCGCTGTGGAGGCCAACAAGCTTGGCATTCCGGTTGTTGGCACCGCTGATACGAACGTCGATCCAGATCAGCTGCAATACCCGATTCCCGTCAACGACGACGCGATCAAGTGCATCAAGTTGATCTGCAAGGCGGTCGCCGACGCGGTCATTGAAGGCGCGGCAGAGCGTGCCGCTCGGCTCCCCGAGATTGAGGCGCAGGAGGCTGCAGCTGCCGCCGCAGCTGCACCAGAGAGCCAAGCGGTATCTGATGCACAGGACGATCTTGTTGCTGCACTGAGTGCGGCCGGGACGTTGAGCTTCTCGCCTGACGAGGAGCCAGCTTCAGCAGCCGTTCGAGACGAGAGCGCCCCAAGCGCATAACGCAGAGCGAAGAAGAGGAGTACGTCATGGCGGTTAGCGCAGAAGCGGTAAAAGATCTTCGCGAGCGAACTGGTGCGGGCTTCATGGATTGCAAGCGAGCGCTGGAAGAGGCTGGTGGAGATGTTGAGAAGGCCGTCACCGCCCTTCGAGAGGCGGGGCTCGCCGCCGCTGCAAAGAAGGCAGGTCGTGACGCGCGTGAAGGGCTCGTCTCTTCATACATCCACACCGGAGGTCGCGTCGGTGTCTTACTTGAGGTCAACTGCGAAACAGACTTTGTAGCGCGCAACGAGCAGTTCCAGAAACTTGTGAAGGACATCGGCATGCAGATCGCAGGCCTCAGCCCGAAGTATGTCAGCCAGGAGCAGATCCCGGCTGATGTATTGGCAGCAAAGCGCGCGGAACTCGAAGCAGATGAGGCGCTAGCAAAAAAGCCAGAGGCGGTTCGGACGCAGATTGTTGACGGCCAGCTTCGTAAGTGGTTTGAAGAGGTGTGCCTTCTCGACCAGCCGTTCCGCGATGGTGAAGAGACGGTTGGGCAATTGATCACCAACGCGATTGCGACGATCGGTGAGAACATTCGTGTCCGCCGCTTCGTGCGCTACGTGCTCGGCGAGGAGCTCTGAGTCGGACCATGGCGAGCCACGTGGCACAGCCATGACGCAAACGCCGCGCTACTCCCGCATTCTCCTGAAGCTCTCTGGGGAGGCTCTCCTCGGCAATCAGCAGTACGGCGTTGATCCGAAGGTTCTCTCGTTCGTCGCCGAGCAAGTGAAGAGCGTTCGCGCCTTGGGTGTGGAGGTTGGCATTGTCGTGGGCGGTGGCAACATCTTCCGAGGGATGTCCGCGTCAAGTGCGACTGGAATGGAGCGCGCTACAGCAGACCATATCGGCATGCTCGCGACAGTCATGAACGGGCTCGCGCTGCAAGATGGTTTGGAGCGCGCAGGCGTTGAGACGCGCGTGATGACGTCAATCGAGATGAACGAGGTAGCTGAGCCATACATCCGTCGCCGTGCGATTCGCCACATTGAGAAGGGCCGTGTGGTCGTCTTCGTGGCCGGGACCGGCAACCCGTACTTCACCACGGATACCGCAGCGGCACTGCGCGCGGTTGAGATCGGCGCCCAGGTCATGCTCAAGGCAACGAAGGTGGATGGCGTATATGACAAGGACCCCCACGTGCACACCGATGCGGTCAGGATTCCATCGATTAGCTACGGCCGTGTCCTTGTGGAGGGCCTCAAGGTGCTCGACGCGGCGGCTGTCTCACTCTGCATGGAGAACAGCCTGCCGATCGTCGTCTTTGACCTGGACACCCATGAAAATGTGTTGAAGGCAGTGCGCGGTGAGGCGGTGGGCACGATGATTTCTAAGGAGGGGACTCGATGAGCGGAAGCGTGGAAGAGCGTATGACCCGAGCTGTCGAGGCGTTCGGCAAGGATCTCGGTGGATTTCGCACCGGGCGGGCCAGCGCGGCACTCGTCGAGCACATCACGGTGGACCACTACGGCGCAAAAACGCCGTTGAATCAGATGGCTGGCATCAGCGTCCCGGAGAACACGCTCCTCGTCGTGCAGCCGTGGGACCCGACCGCAATTCCCGCAATCGAGAAGGCGCTCAACA
>JBJTVF010000015.1:0-7123 GCA_046081085.1 Candidatus Limnocylindrus sp. | reverse complement strand
AGTCACACTCATTTGCTCACCAACTCGACTTCATTACGCCTGGAATCTCTCCGACCAGGGCACGCTCACGGAAACAGATCCGGCAGAGGCCGAATCGTCGGATGAAGGCGCGAGGTCGGCCGCAGAGCGAGCAGCGGCTGTACGCGCGGGTGGAGAACTTTGCTGGAGCTTTCGACTTTAGAACCATGGACTTCTTTGCCATATCAGCCTCCCTCAGTTCGCAAACGGCATGCCGAGCAGTGCCAAGAGTCGCTTCGACTCTTCGTCGCTCTTTGCCGTGGTGACAATCGTGACCTCAAGTCCTCGTAGACGATCGATCTTGTCAAAGTCAATCTCTGGGAAGGAGAGCTGCTCCTTCATGCCCAGGGTGTAGTTGCCGCGACCATCGAAGGCCTTCCCGGAAACACCGCGGAAGTCACGGATGCGCGGAAGCGCTACGCGCGTGAGCCGTTCAAAGAAGTCCCACATGCGCTCGCCACGCAAGGTGACCTTAGCGCCGACCGGATTCCCCTGACGAACCTTGAACGTGGCGATCGACTTCTTCGCCTTCGTCACGATTGCGCGCTGTCCGGTGATCAGGGCGAGATCGCCGACGGCCGCGTCAACTGCCTTGGAGTTCGTCAGCGCTTCACCAAGGCCAATGTTGACGACAATCTTCGCTAGTCGTGGAACCTGCATGGCGTTCGTGTAACCAAACTCACTCTTGAGCGCTGGTATCGCCTCGGCCACGTAGCGCTGCTTCAGTGTGCCGCTCACTTTGCGGCCTCCTTGTGGACGATGGCCGTTGCGCAGCGACTGCAGGTACGAGTCTTCTTGCCGTCCGATGCCGTGGCCATCTTGACGCGCACTGGCCGGTCGCACTTGGTGCAGACGAGCGCCACTTTTGCCAGATCAAGCGGACTGGCGATCTCGAGGATGCCGCCCTTGTCCACGGTTGGCGTCTGAGACCCCGAACTCATCTTCTGTCGCGGCTTCTGGTGCTTCTTTGCAATGTTGACACCAGTGACCACGACGCGACCAGGGTTCACGAGGCGCTCCACGGTACCGCGCTTCCCCGCGTCCTTGCCGCTCAAGATCGCGACGGTATCACCCACGCGAATCACCGTGCTGGTCTGGTATTCCGAACGCATCAGAGCACCTCCGGCGCGAGCGAGATGATCTTCATGTAGTCACGATCGCGCAGCTCTCGCGCAACTGGTCCAAAGATGCGAGTGCCCCGCGGGTTCCCGTCGGCGGCAATGAGCACAGCGGCATTCTCGTCGAATCGAATGAAGCTGCCGTCAGGGCGAGCGATCTCTTTGACGGTTCGCACAACGACCGCCTTAACCACATCACCCTTCTTCACTCCGGCGTTCGTGGTTGCCTGCTTCACGGCGGCGACGATCACGTCGCCGACCCCGGCAATGGTCGAACGAGAGCGACCGAGGATGCGGAAGCACTCGATCTCCTTGGCCCCGGAGTTGTCGGCCACACGAAGGCGAGTCCCGGTCTGAATCACTGCGCACCCCCTTCGGCACGCTCGAGTACTTCAACCAAACGCCAACGCTTACGGGCGGAGAGTGGTCGTGACTCTTCGATCGTGACCAGATCGCCAACCTTGGCGCTGTTCTCTTCGTCGTGGGCCATGAACTTGGCGGTGCGTCGGATGACGCGCTTGTAGACCGGGTGCTGCTGGAGGCGATCAACACGAATCACGATCGTCTTGTCGCCCGCATCGCTGAGCACCCTGCCCGTCTGCGTCTTGCGTTGGCCCGTATGCTTCGCTGTCATCTTGTGCCCTACGCCTTCTGGCTCGCCTGGCGCTCGGCCAGAACCATGAGCAGCCGCGCGATGCTCTTTCGCGTCTTCGTCACAACGCTGGTGTCCTTCAGCTGGCGCGTGGAGAGCTCGAATCGTGCCTGCCATAGGTCACGCTTCGCGTCGGTAATCGCCTGTACGAGTTCTGCGTCGCTCATGGAGCGGGCCTTCACGATATCGATCACGCCTCATCCTCCTTCGCTGGCTTCACTGGCTTCACAAGTTCTGGCTCCTTTGGCGCGGCGCCTGCTGCAACTGGAGCCTCCTCAAGCGATACTCCTGAAGCGACCTTGGCAAGGAACTTTTTGCCGAAGACAACTTCGCCGAGCCCTGCAGCTCGTTCCAGGGTCACCGTGTTGACTGGGAGCTTCATCGAGGCGAGCCGGAAGGCTTCTACAGCATCCTTCTTATCGATCCCCGCGACCTCAAAGAGAACACGGCCGGGCTTCACCACCGCGACCCACTGGTCAGGAGCACCCTTGCCAGATCCCATGCGGGTCTCTGCTGGCTTCTTGGTGATCGGCTTATCAGGGAAGATGCGGATCCAAACCTTGCCGCCACGCTTGAGCGAGTGCGTCATCGCCCGACGAGCCGCTTCGATCTGGCGTGCGGTAACCCATGCACATTCGGTTGTGGCGAGACCGTACTCACCGAACGCGACCGTTCGTCCCGACTTTGCCGGGCCGGACATTCGTCCGCGCTGCACTTTGCGCCACTTCACTCGCTTTGGCATCAACATGGTTATGCCCCCGTTCCCGTGTTCTCGCTGATCGCCTTCGGCTTCAGGACATCCGCAGGCGCATCGCCGCGATAGATCCAGACCTTGACGCCAATCTGACCGAACGTTGTTGGAGCGTGGTACACCGCGAAATCAATGTCAGCGCGCAACGTATGGAGTGGGAGTCGACCATCGCGATCCCACTCCTCGCGACTCATCTCCGCTCCACCAAGACGGCCCGAGACCATCACCTTCACACCCTTTGCTCCCGCCTTCATCGTCCGCTGAATTCCCTGCTTGAGCGCCTTGCGGAAGGCAATACGACGGGTCAGCTGGCCACCGATTGCGGCTGCCACGAGGAAGGCGTCGAGGTCAGGCTGTCGAATCTCTTTGATCTCAAGTTTCACCTTACCGGCGCTGATCTCACCGATCGCAGCTCGAAGCACTTCGACGTTCTGTCCCCCCTTGCCAATGACCACGCCTGGCTTCGCCGAGTGCACGGTGACAGTCACATAGTTCAATCCGCGCTCAATATCGACCTTGGAGATGCTTGCCGCGGCGAGCTTCTCCTCGATGAGCTTGCGGATGCGCAGATCTTCCTGAAGCAGCTTGGTGTAGTCCTTGTCTGCATACCACTGCGCGCTCCACGTCTTAGTGACGCCGAGTCGGAAGCCAATCGGATGGACCTTCTGCCCCATGTCAGGCCTCCTTCGGGCTAACGGTGACCGTGATGTGGGTCATCGGCTTGTTGATGGAGAAGGCTCGCCCCTGTGCCCGAGGTCGGAAGCGCTTCATCGTTGGTCCCTCGTCGGCGCTCGCGTCGACCACCCAGAGGCGCTCGGCCGGAATACCGTGATTCGCCTCGGCGTTGGCGGTTGCGCTCTTCAAGACGGACGCAACGTCGCGCGCAGAAGAGTGTGGCAAGAAACGAAGGATGGAGGCGGCATCTGCCACCTGCTTCCCCTTGATCGCGCGGACTACAAGCTGTGCCCGTCGAGTCGAACCTCGCACGTACTTCGCGGTGGCCTTCACTCGGATGCTCATGCGGCATCTCCTGGTGTAGCGCCAACAACGGCGGTGGTGCGGTCAACTCGCGAGTGCCCCTTGAAGAGGCGAGTGGGCGAAAACTCACCGAGTCGGTGCCCAACCATGTTCTCCGTGATGAAGACAGGCACGTGTTTTCGTCCGTTGTACACGGCGATCGTGTGCCCAATGAAGTCTGGGTAGATGACCGACGCGCGCGACCAGGTCTTCACGACGCGCTTCTCATTCGAGGCGTTCATGGCCTGGATGCGACCAAGGAGCCGCTTCTCGACGAAAGGGGCCTTCTTGCTGGAACGAGACATGCCTCCTCCTTCCTACTTCGCGTGTCGCGAGCGGACAATCAACCGCTGCGTCAACTTGTTGCGACGGGTGCGTAGCCCCATCGCGCTCTTCCCCCACGGCGTCTTCGGAGGCATCCCAGTTGGGGCCTTCCCTTCACCACCGCCGTGTGGGTGATCAACAGGGTTCATGGCGGAACCACGAACCTCCGGGCGCTTCCCCATCCGACGAGCGCGCCCGGCCTTGCCGATCTTCAAATTTTCGTGGTCGATGTTCGAGACCTGCCCAACGGTCGCCATGCATGCGAGTGGAACGAGTCGCATTTCAGCGGAAGGCATGCGCACGGTGGCAAACTCGCCCTCCTTAGCAACAAGTTGCGCCGCAGCGCCCGCAGAACGGACCATCTGGCCACCCTTCCCAGGTACTAGTTCGATGTTGTGAATCGTGGTGCCGAGCGGCATGCGCGCCAGCGGTAGGCAGTTCCCGAGCTTCGCTTCCGCATTCGGGCCCGACTCGATCACATCGCCCACCGCAAGTCCGTTCGGAAGGAGCATGTATCGCTTCTCTCCATCCACATAGTTGAGCAACCCGATCCGGGCGGAGCGGTTTGGGTCGTACTCGACCGTGGCAACGCGTGCGGGGATGCCGAACTTGTTGCGACGGAAGTCGATCTTGCGATAGAGACGCTTCTGTTCGCCGCCACGATGGCGCACGGTGATCTTCCCCTGATTGTTGCGACCAGAGCCGCGCACCATCTTCTCGGTGAGCGGCTTGTACGGGGCGTCGGTGGTGATCTCCTCAAACGTCGGCATGGTCATCCCGCGGACCCCTGCACTTGTCGGCTTAAGTCGTCGAAGCGGCATGACTAGACCCCCTCGAAGAACTGAATCTTCTCGCCGGGGGCGAGGGTTACCACGGCCTTGCGCCACGGAGTTGTCTTCCCTGGATAGGTGCTGCGGGCGAGCGTGCCGCGCGTTGACTTCGCCTTGGTCGTCAACACGTTGACCTCGGCAACCTTGACCGTGAAGAGCGCGGCTACCGCCGCCGCGATTTCAATCTTTGATGCCTCTGGATGCACCGCAAAGGTGTACTTACCAGCCTGCGATTGCAGGATGGACTTTTCAGAGATCACCGGGCGAATCACAGTTTCGTGTGCGCTGCGGCTCATCCGTACACCTCCTGGATGGTGGCAAGCGCGGCCTTCTCAACAATGATCGTGTCCGCATTCATCAGGTCGACGAGATTGAGTGAGTCGGCACGAAGAACTGCAAGTTGCGGAATGTTCGCGGCGGACTTCACGAGCGCGCTGTCAACGGTTGGCGCGACCACAAGGACGCGCTTGCCGGCGCTGAGGGCGACGCACATCTTGGAGATCACCTGGGTCTTTGGCGTCTGCATTCCGAACTCGTCTACGACCTTGAGCGTGTCTACCTTGGCGGCGAGTGCTCCGAGAAGTGCGGCACGTCGCATCCGCTTCGGCATTGGGGTCTCATGTGAACGCACTTGTGGGCCAAAGACAACACCGCCGCCCTTCCACTGAGGCGATCGCGTGGAGCCCTGTCGAGCGCGACCGGTCCCCTTCTGCTTCCACGGCTTTCGACCGCCGCCCGCCACGTCGTCGCGCTTCTTCGATGCGTGAGTTCCCGTACGACGGCCTGCAAGCTGCGACACGGCGGCCTGATGCATCAGCGCCTCGTTCACTGGGCTCGAGAAGACGGCAGGCAACTCAACGCTCCCCACCTTCGCTCCAGCCTTGGAATAGACGTCAACGTTCGGCATCAGATCTGCTCCGCCTTGCTCATTGCAACGAGCGCATTCTTTGCGCCAGGGATTGAACCCTTGACGAGAATCAGATTGCGCGCGCCATCGCAGCGAACCACCTTCATCTTCTGAACGGTCACGCGGTCAACGCCCATGTGCCCCGCCATGCGCGTCCCGCGGTAAACGCGTCCTGGAGTGGTGCCCGCCCCGATTGATCCTGGCTCGCGGTGGTGGTCGGCGCCGTGTGTCTCTGGTCCTCGGGAGAAGCTATGGCGCTTGATCGTTCCTGCGAAACCCTTTCCTTTCGAGATACCCGTCACGTCCACAAGATCGCCTTCGGCGAAGAGCGAGACGTCAAGGGTCTGCCCAAGCGTCACTCCGTCAACAGAATCAACGCGGAATTCACGGGTGACCGCACACGCGGGAAGTTCACCCTTGAACTGACCAAGATCAGGCTTGTTTAGTCGGCGCTTACCAGCTTCAATGCCTACCTGAACCGCGGTGTATCCGTCACGTTCCGGAGTGCGCAGCTTCGTCACCGTGTTTGGCTCAACGGCGACCACGGTTACCGGCACTGAGGTGCCGTCCGCTGCGAAGACCTGAGTCATCCCAACCTTTCGGCCGAGCAGTCCAAGCGTCACTTCATCCACCTACATCTTGATCTCAATGTCCACGCCTGCGGCGAGCGTCAGCCGCATGAGCGCGTCCACGGTCTTTGGGGTTGGATCGATGATGTCTACCAGGCGTTTGTGGGTTCGAATCTCGAACTGCTCTCGACTGTCCTTATCAATGAACGGCGAGCGGAGCACGGTGAACTTCTCAATGCGCGTTGGCAGCGGCACCGGACCGATCACATCGGCACCCGTGCGCTGAGCCGTCTCAACGATCGTCTGGGCAGACTGATCGATGAGGCGGTGGTCATACGCCTTGAGCCGAATGCGGATCCGCTGCTTGGCCATCGGTTACTCGGTGATCTTCGTGATGGAGCCGGCACCAACGGTGCGGCCGCCCTCGCGGATCGCGAAGCGCTGCCCAACCTCGATCGCGATCGGGGTGATCAGCTCTACGGTCATCTCGACGTTGTCGCCCGGCATGATCATCTCGGCACCCGCAGGGAGGCCGATCGACCCGGTGACGTCGGTCGTGCGCAGGTAGAACTGCGGACGGTAGCCGTTGTAGAACGGCGTGTGCCGTCCGCCTTCGTCCTTGGTGAGGACGTAGACCTCGGCGTTGAACTTCGTGTGCGGGGTGACGGAGCCGGACTTCGCCAGCACCTGCCCGCGCTGGATCTCCTCGCGCTCGATGCCGCGCAGCAGGAGGCCCGTGTTGTCGCCGGCGCGCCCTTCGTCCAAGAGCTTCTTGAACATCTCGACGCCGGTGACGACGATCTTGCGGGTCGCGGTGATGCCGACGAGCTCGACTTCGTCGCCGACCTTGACGATGCCGCGCTCGATGCGGCCGGTGGCAACGGTGCCGCGCCCCTTGATGCCGAAGACGTCTTCGACCGGCATCAGGAACGGCTTG
>JBJTVF010000014.1:0-83761 GCA_046081085.1 Candidatus Limnocylindrus sp. | reverse complement strand
ATATCGTGAGGAGATCGTTCGCGACGAGAAGCGAGTGGTGCTCGGGCTACATCCAGAGCTAGCCCCGTATAAAGTGGCGGTGCTACCGCTCTTGAAGAAGCGTGACGACCTGGTGGAGCTGGCGCACAAGATTCGCAACGGACTTTCGCGAGAGTTTACGGCGGTCTACGACGACACGGCCGCAATTGGAAAGCTCTACCGCCGCCAGGACGAGATCGGAACGCCTTGGTGTATCTGCGTTGATGTTGACTCAATGGATGATCACGCGGTTACCGTCCGCGATAGGGACAGTATGGAGCAGGAGCGCGTTGGCGTAGACCGGCTCGAGGAGTACTTCCTCAGCAAGCTTCGCGCCGCGCGACCGTAAGAGGTTAGGACTCGACCGCGCCTGTCGGCTGCTTCCCTGCGGGCCAGTAGAGCTCCTTGTGGATCGCATCGTCCGGGAGACCGTACGCGCGCAGCTCCTGCTCTGCCGCAACGATCATGTCGGGATTGCCGCAGAGGTAGGCAACGGCGCCGTGTGGATCTACGTTTAGATCGCCCAGGGCTGGCCGGATGATGCGCTCCACTCTGCCGGTGCGCCCAGTCCAACCCGAATTCGTCGGATCGTTTGGTCTCGAAATCGTCGGGATGTAGGTTGCTGGATATTCGCCGCTCGCGCTCCATCCGTTCAAGAGCTCGGCATAGCCAATGTCTGATACGTAGCTCACGCCATTCAGATAGATCGCTCGTCGTGGGCGGCCATCTGCGAGGAGCGTTCGCGCCATTGAGACAAACGGCGCGATTCCAGTTCCAGATGAGATGAAGAGGTGGACGCGTTCGTCATCTGGCTGCAAGGTGAACTTCCCCTTTGGCGGTAGGACACGGAGTGCGTGTCCTACAGGGAGGGAGAAGGCGAGCGGCGTAAACGCGCCACCACGCACGAGTCGAAGGTAGAGCTCATAGCCGCCGGTAAGGTCGCGCGCGGATGAGGCGATCGAGTACGGCCGTTGCAGCCACTTCTCTCCCACCTTGACGCCGATCGTGATGTATTGACCAGGCTCGAATGGAACGGGGACGCCGGTCGGCTTGATCCACACCCGCGCGAGCGTTTCGGTGTCATCGATGCGAGCGGCGAGTACGGCGTTGTAGGCGGGGTCGCTGGTGAGGATTCCGAACGCCGCTGGATCTCTCTCGCTTCCGCTCACGTTCACCTCCAGCCTGGACCGCCGAGGGGCGGCTCGTGGTGAGTGTAGGGGAGCCCTCGAGGGCTCGCCCTGCTGTCTGGTTGACGGAGGGGGGTGCGGATGGCATCCTTCGACCGACAGGTCTTGACACCCACGGGCAGCCGCTTTGCCCACCACCGAAGCCCTTCGAGGAGGTCAGCCAGCCGATGGCTTCAGGAAGTGTTGCTGAGGTGAAGAGCCGACTCGCCGTCGCCGACGTTGTCGGCGAAACGGTGCAGCTCAAGAAGGCTGGCAGCACGCTCAAGGGGCTCTGTCCGTTTCATGGCGAGAAGACACCATCGTTTGTCGTCACCCCAGCACGAGAGACTTGGAAGTGTTTCGGGTGCGGTAAAGGGGGCGACATCTTCACCTTCGTCATGGAGCGTGACAACCTACCGTTCGGTGAAGCCCTCACCCTGCTCGCCGCCAAGGCGGGGGTCGTCCTCGATGAGCGCAGCCGTGCCGAAGACGTGCGCCGGGCGCGCCTTCGCGAAGTTCTTGAGGGGGCGGTGAGCTTCTATCACGCCATCCTTACCACCCACGACCTCGGCAAGCCGGCACTCGACTACCTGCGCTCACGAGGCTTTACGGACGCAACGATCGAATCACAGCGCCTTGGCTGGGCACCGGAGTCGTGGGACTCCTGCTCTAAGGCGCTGGCCGCGAAGCGTGGTGCAACCCCTGAAGAACTGGAGGCTGTCGGACTCACCACCGATCGTGGCGGCGGTCGTGGGGCGTACGACCGATTTCGCGCGCGCATCATCTTCCCCATCCGCGACGCGAACGCCAAGATCACGGGGTTGGGTGGTCGACTACTCCCTGCTGACGACGCGCGCGGCGATCACGGACCGAAGTATCTGAACAGCGCGGCAACAGCCCTCTTTGACAAGTCGCGCACGCTCTACCTCATTGACCAGGCCAAGTCGGCGATCCGCAAGGGGGGAACGGCGGTACTGGTTGAGGGTTACACGGATGCGCTAATGGCACACCAGGAAGGGTTCACCAACGTTGTTGCCAGCATGGGAACTGCGTTGACCCCAGCACAGGTGGCCCTCCTCCTTCGCTACGGAACAAAGATCGTGCTCGCCTATGACGTTGACGCAGCGGGAGCAAAAGCCGGTGCATTCGGTGCGACAGAACTTCTGCGCCTTGTCACTGAACTCGCTGGCGCGACGGGCGGGCCCTCGCTCGTTGACGTTGGGATCGTGAAGCTCCCTGATGGGTTGGATCCTGATGAGGTAGTGCGCGATCAGCCAGATGTGTGGCGGGCTGCGGTGGAGCGTCCGATCCCTGTGGTCGAGTACCTCATTGAAGAGGCAGCAGCGGCGTACGATCTTCGCGATCTTGGTGGACGCAAGCGCGCGGTTGATGCGATCAAACCAACGTTGCGCGCGCTGCGCGATCCAGTGATCCGCGATGGTTATGCCGCCGCCGCGGCACAAAAGATTGGCGTGGACGAGTCCACGATTCGTGAAGCAATACGGAGACCTGGCGGCGAGGGCGCTTTGGGCACGTCAGACGGACGCATTTCGGCCGATCGCGTGCGAGCAGCCGACCTAGAAGGAGATATCAGCTCAATCCTCGCGGGTATCTCCGCACCCGAGGCGGAGTTGCTCCGACTCTTGATCCTTGCGCCACCAGAGCGCCTCCGCATGCGCGACGCGCTCGGCGATGAACTCTTCTCCAGTGGACTTGCACGATCACTTTGGCACGGCCTTCGCGCCGCACTTGATGCCACACTTTAAGCGGGTGTCTCTGTGGCGAGCGGAGAGCAGATTCCTGCTGCGGTGCAGGGGGAAGAGCGCCGACTCGCTCAGGCGCTACTCGCACGTGAGAGCCAGCCTGTCAGCCTTGAGCGTCTGCGAATCGGGATTGATCAGACCGCGCTTCGCCTCGAAGCGGATCGTCTCGAAGAGGCGATGGCCTGGGCACGCTCAGAGATCGCGGAGGCGGAGCGTGCCGCCGATGTCGCCAGGGTGCGAGAGCTCATGGAGCAGGGCCGGGAACTCAGTTCAAAGCGTAAGGTCCTGGATCGGCGCCTGATGGCCGCTGGCGTAATGACCGCAGGGAAGGGGGGCACACGATGACCGTAAAGAAGAGCGCACCAGTGTCGAAGCCCGCAGCGCCAGTCGCGGCGAAAGATTCAACAAAGCCTCCGACCAAACCCGCGCCAAAGCGTCCCATCAAGGCGGTAGCGAAGCCCGCGCCCGCAAAGTCAGCGAAGCCTGCTGTGAAGCCGGCAGCGACGCCTCCGGCAAAGAAGTCATCGCTCGCAACGCCTGCGAAGAAGGCTGCCGCGCCAAAGCCCATGTCAAAGGTGGCGCCAAAGACTCTTGCCATGGGGGCAGGGAAGCTTGCGGCTAAACCTGTGAGCATCAACACGAAGAAGGTTGCTGCACCGAAAGCTGCAGCCGCGAAGCCCGCTGCGGTGACGCGTGCCGCTGCGAAGCCAACCGGAAAGTCAACGAGAAAGCCAACCGGAAAGCCAACAGCGAAGCCATCGACGAAGCCAGTGGTGAAGCTTGCCGTTAAGACGCTGGCAAAGTCCAGCGCGAAGTCCCCAGCGAAGAGTGGGAAGGCTGGCGCAGCAAAAACTGCGGCTGCTTCAAAATCGCCAGCTTTGAAACAAGCGGCGAAGCCAGCAGGGAAGCAAGCGGCGAAGCCCGTTACGGCGAAGCTGGCGCTTCCAGCGAAGGGCGCCAAAGCGGGGAAGGGTGTATCAGCGGAGGTCGATCCAACGGCGAAACTTGCGGGGATTGCTGAGCCTGGGGCTGGTGATCTCGCGGAGATCGAAGCGGACGGCGTGGAGATTCTCGATCCTGAGGCGGCAGCGGCGGCACTTCTTGAGGTGGCTGCGCCTGAAGTCGCGAAGGCAGCGGAAGCGGCTGTTGAGACTGTCACTGAGTCGACGGGTATCGATGACCCGGTGCGCATGTATCTCAAGGAGATCGGTCGTGTCGGTCTGCTCACGGCCGAAGAAGAAGTCGTCCTCGCAAAGATGATCGAGCTTGGAGAGCAGATGGCGGACGAGCCGTGGAAGGCCGTTTATAACCTGCACCAGTGGACATACCATGAGACCGAGTTGAAGACGCGAAAGAAGAAGGAGTGGTATCGATTCGACCCGGTCTTGGCAGACAAGGCGCACGCCACCTTCCGTGAGGCGATCGCCTTCTATGTGAAGAAGCAGAAGCTCGGCGAATGCAAGATCACGGGCTTCGACAAGGCGGCACGCGACGCAGCGGCGATGCCGGGAGGCGATACGCTGCAGAAGAATCTCCTTGTGGCAAAAAGCCTGGTGAAGGCATTCAACGATCCAAGTAAGCGCAACACCGCCGCGAAGACGCAAGAGCTGGTGGACTTCGCCTTCCAGGCGGTGAGCTCCGGCGACCTGAACAGCCGCGACAATCAGGTGCTGAGCAAGCTCTTCGTCTGGTCACGCGATGAGATCGCCTGGCCCGCGTCAGAGGCGTACGTGCAGTCCGGGAAGTATGTCGGGGCAGGGGGCGAAGACTGGTTGCGCGAGGCTGGGTGGGATCCTGAGAATCCGGCACTTGGAAAGCTCCGTGGTCGTGAAGGTGCAGTGGTGCAACTTGGCTGGCGTGGTCGCGAGGAGCTGACCAAGGCAAACCTGCGTCTCGTCGTCTCAATTGCGAAGAAGTATATCGGCCGAGGCATGAGCTTCCTCGATCTTATTCAAGAGGGGAACATCGGTCTGATCCGCGCGGTTGAGAAGTTTGAGTACATCAAGGGATTCAAATTCTCTACGTATGCAACCTGGTGGATTCGCCAGGCGATCACCCGAGCGATCGCCGATCAGGCGCGCACGATCCGCATTCCGGTGCACATGTATGAGCAGTTGAACCGCCTCACGCGCATTCAGCGTCAGCTCTTCCAGGAGCTCGGCCGTGAGGCAACGGATGAAGAGATCGCCACGGAGTTGACCAAGGTCACCGAGACTGAGGTGACGGCGGAGCGCGTCCGCGAGATGCGGAAGGTGAGCCAGGAACCGGTGTCACTGGAGACTCCAATCGGCGAAGAGGAAGATAGCCATCTCGGTGACTTCATCGAAGATAAGGCGGCGAAGAAGCCGGATGAGGCGGCGAACAGCCAGCTCCTGAGCGAGCAGATCGTCGCCACACTTGAGTCGCTCAGCGCCCGTGAGCAACGCGTCTTGCGACTACGCTTTGGTCTTGAGGATGGGCGGCAGCGCACCCTTGAAGAGGTGGGAGCGGAGTTCAATGTTACGCGTGAACGCATTCGTCAGATTGAGGCAAAGGCGTTGCGCAAGCTGCGTCACCCTTCACGCTCGCGCAAGTTGCGCGACTATCTTGAATAGCCATGACAGTGCATGAGGCAACGGTACTTGTACCTGAGGGGGTTGGGCTGCACGCCCGCCCGGCGGCGCTCTTCGTGCAAATGGCGGCGGGCTTCGAGTCTGCGATCCGCCTGACCTGCGGTGATCGGACGGCCGATGGGAAGTCCATCCTCGGAGTTCTGCAGCTCGGGGCGTCTGCAGGGAGCCAAGTAACCATTCAGGCGGAGGGCGGCGACGCGGAGGAGGCGGCGGAGCGGCTTGCCACCTTCATCGGCGAGATCTCCTAGCGGACGGTCTCACGAGGCGCGCCAGCACTCCCCAGGACTCGTCGTGGCAAGGCAGAATGAGGCTCTGAGCGTTCGCTCAGGGGCAGGAGAAGGAGGAGTTGCGATGGGCCAGGATCTGGTTGCGACCGCAAAGGCGGTGATCAAGGGTCTCGGTGGTGCGAGCAACATCAAGTCGAGCGAGCCATGCATCACGCGCATTCGTTGCGACCTTGTCGACATGAAAAAGATGAATGAGGCGGCGCTCAAGAAGGCTGGGGCGATCGCCGTCGTGAAGTTCGGTAAAGGGGTCCAGGTGGTGATGGGCACGCTCTCGGACAACATTGAGTCCGAGATGCGCCGTCAGATGAAGCGCTGAGTGGGCACCCCCGTCACAGTATTGGCCCCATTCAGTGCTCGCGTTGTCGCCTTCGGTGACCTACCCGACCCAGTCTTCGCGCAAGGGATCATGGGGGACGGGGTCGCACTCGACCCTGAAGAGGTAGCAAGTGTGACCGCCCTCGCCCCATGCGATGGGAACGTGGCGAAGGTCTTCCCTGGCGGCCACGGGATCGCTATTGAGAGCTCGGCGGGACCAATCCTTCTGCACCTTGGGCTCGACACGGTTTCCCTTAAGGGGGTCGGCCTGAAGGCGCTCGTAGGGGATGGAGATCAGATCGTTGCGGGCCAGCCCCTCGTGGAGCTTGCGGCGTCCAGCATCCGTGCGGGCGGCACCTCCCTCCTCACCCCCATCGTGGCGATCGAGGCACAGCGGGTTGAGCACCTTGCCGCCGCCGGGACACAGGTACGGGCGGGAGACCCCCTGATGGTGGTCCACCCCGCCTAGGACCAGCCTCCTCGCTATCCCCTCGATCCACGAGGAGGGGCAGCGTGGCTGGGGACGGTAAAGGGACCTTAATCAGAACCCTTGCCATACCCTTACCCAGGAGGTAGGGTTGTTCCCAAGCGTGAGCCGTCCTGGCCGCAAGGGCAGGGCCTCACGCTTAAGTGGAGGTAATGGGAATGTTTGAGCAACTACAGAAGATCGGGAAGGCGTTGATGCTCCCGATCGCGGTGCTCCCTGCAGCGGCGCTTCTGCTCCGCTTCGGCGTGCTCCTTAGCGGCGACCTCAAGGTCGCGGATGGGACGGCCCTCACGGTCGTCTGGAACGTCATGACGATCGCCGGTGATGCTGTGTTCGGCAACCTGGCGCTCCTCTTCGCCATCGGTGTGGCTGTCGGCCTCACCGAAGGTGCTGGTGTGGCCGCCCTCGGCGCCGCAGTCGGCTATCAGATCTTGGCGAAGATCAATGGTGTCGGTTCGTTGATCGACGTGCTGAACAAGGCTGAGGCACCTGCGAAGGTGAACATGTCAGTCTTCGGCGGCATCCTGATCGGCGTGATCGCAGCATGGGCATACAACAATTACAAGGATCAGAAGTTGCCGAGCTACCTCGGCTTCTTCGCTGGTCGACGCTTCGTACCAATCGTCACGGCATTCGCGTCGGTGGCGGCTGGTGTCGTCGCTGGCTTCGTGTGGCCACCAATCGGTGCTGCCATCCAGAGCTTCGGCGATGCGATCGTGACGTTGGGTGGCATCGGCCTCATTCTCTACGGCTTCGCAAACCGCATGCTCCTCTTGGTGGGCTTGCATCACATCTTGAACACGTTCGTCTGGTTCCAGCTCGGAAGCTATACGAAGGCCGATGGCACAGTCGTGACCGGCGACCTGAACCGCTTCTTCGCTGGTGACCCAACGGCGGGTCCATTCATGGCTGGTTGGTTCGTGGTGATGATGTTCGGCCTCCCGGCCGCGGCATACGCCATCTATCAGGCGGCAGACAAGAGCGAGAAGAAGACAACCGGATCCATCATGGGTTCGGCAGGCTTCACCTCGTTCCTCACCGGAATCACTGAGCCGATTGAGTTCAGCTTCGCGTATGCAGCACCAGTGCTCTTCGCGATCCACGGACTCCTTGCCGGTGCGGCCCTAGCAATCTGCGCTCAGCTCGACTGGGTTCAGGGCTTCGGCTTCTCCGCAGGCTTGATCGACTATCTGTTGAACTTCACGTTGGCATCGAACGCATCGGCGGGCGGAAGCACAGGGCCTCTCGGGATCCTGGGTCTCGGCGTCGTCTTTGCGGCGATCTACTACGTGCTGTTCGCAACAGCGATCCGCACGCAGAACCTTGCGACCCCGGGTCGCACGCCGGTCACAGGAAAGGGCCGACGCTAACTCGTGAAACTTTCCGCCTCGGCTCTCTGGGCGTAGGCGGGAACGCATGGGCGATCTGATCGTCCTGGGGCTGGTAGTCGCCGTATGGTGGCTACCAGCCCTGCGTGTTATTCGAGACATGGATGTCATCCCAGGGATCCCGCGTCCGCTCTTCTGGTCAGTGCTTCCCGTGATCGGACTGCCGATCATCGGACCTCTCTTCTATGCCACGTGGCTACGTCGCAGGCTCTTCGCCATCGGCGCCAACGCCATGCAACTCCGCGAAGAGCGGAACCTTGCCCGCCGCGCTCGTGGCGCAGGCGAGGAGCGCGGCGACCCCTCTCGTCGTCCCTGACCCTGCTACCATTTCGCCCTTGGCGGTCTTGCGCTGCCGACCTGTTCCGGCGTAGCTCAGTGGTAGAGCGGGCGGCTGTTAACCGCTAGGTCGTAGGTTCGAGCCCTACCGCCGGAGCCAAATTCAATACAACGTGCGAGAGATTTCCAAGGGGGGCAGATGGTTGCAACCGGACTCAGCGAGACTCCCGCTGCTTATCGTGCAAAGCTCCTTGCTCAAGATGATGCGCAGATTGACGCCTGGGTAGCGAGCTCCCTCCGCGATATCGCCAAGCGGAAGGGTGTCGTTCAGGCAGTTCACGAGTTCGGCAAGGCGACAAGTCTTGATGACGATGGCCTCGCGGGAGCATTCACGGCTGGAGGCGGTGCCGCCGCCACCATGGGCCGCGATGAGGAGGGACGCTTGATCTTCCCCGCAGTGGCGCTCTGGGCCCTTGTGCCAGGAACTCGCGCCATAGACCGAGGTCGAGGGAAGGGTCGACTGATCAATTTTCTCGTGGCGACCTTCGAAGAGGTCGTCTACATCTAGCAGGGCTCTTCATGGCATCGCGGGGCGACCGCTGAGCCAGGGTCGGCGCTACTCGCCTTTTTGACGAAGGATCGCGGCGAGGTTATCGAGCTTGTTGCGCGCGATCTGCAGCCACTTCGCCATGTTCATGCGGTCGAGCGCCTTGAGCCTCACGGTGCCGTCCGCGCGGTCGATCGCATGCAGAATGGTCGCGAGCTCATCGATGGCGCTCCCCAGGGCCTCGCGCGCATTCGTAAGGCCAGCGTCGCTCGTTGCCGCAAGGGGAGAGGTGACATCGCCTGCGAGAGGCACACTGCTGCTCTGAATGATCGTTGGCTGGGTGACCGCTATCGCTGGCGCTGTCGGGGCCGCATCAGCAATCGGAGCTTGCAGCGGAGGATTCAATGGCGCAGGGGCAGGCGCGCCCAGGCTTGGGCGGTCGCTCTCGCCGCGCACCACGCTCTTCAACCGTGCGAGCGAGAGTTCGCCGCGTGCGATCTGCGCCGCGAGTTCGGCACGACGCGCAGGGTCGTCAATCTTCATCAGTTCATAGGCATGGCTGATGGTGTCAGATCGCTCCGCAACGAGTGCGCGGACATCGGCGGGCGCGGCAACCAGACGCAGTCGGTTCTCAATGTAGCCCTTGTCCTTTCCCAGTTTTTCGGCAAGCTTTCGAATGCTGTATCCGAGCTCGGTGGTCATCCGTGCAAAGATTGCCGCTTCGTCGAGCGGAGAGAGGTCTTCGCGCTGGAGGTTCTCAATCACCGCAATCTCGATTGCCTGCTCATCGCTCATCTCCTCAATGATCGCAGGGATCATTGCGAGTGCGAGTGCGGTGACCGCGCGCCAGCGCCTCTCACCAGCGACGATTTCGTAGTGCCCACGATCAAGTGGGCGAACCAGGATCGGCTGCAGGACGCCGTGCTCACGAATGCTTGCGGTCAGCTCATTCAATGAATCCGGATCTGCCGCAATCCTTGGTTGCTTTGGGTTAGGTCTAATTCGGTCAATGGCAATCTGCCGTACGGCGCGATCGTGTTGTTCGCCCTCCGGCTTGAGCAGCGAAAGGACGGAGTCGCTGAGCTTCTCTTCCTGCGCGAGGCGCTGGCTCGCCGCTGCGCGGAAATCAGGCTTGGCCACGTGCGATCACCTCCGCTGCTAGTTCGCGATACATTTCCGCCGCCTCTGAGACCGGAGCGTAGACAGTGATCGGCTTGCCGGTGAGGGGAGCCTCCCCAAGTCGCACCGTCGAGCCAATGATTGTCTTGAAGACTGGAGCGTCTGCATACCCCTGCATCTCTGCGAGCATCTCCTTGCCAAGTACGGTGCGCTGGTCAACGAAGGTTGGGAGGAGCCCGAGAATGGTGAGGTCTTTATTCAGCTTGGAGTGGATAGTCTTCACGACATTCAATAGGTTCTTTAGCCCCTTCAGCGCGTAGTACTGCGCCTGAACCGGGACGATCACGGCGTCTGAGGCCACAAGGCCATTGATCGTGAGCAGACCGAGTGTTGGTGGGCAGTCGATCAGGATGTAGTCGTAGGCGCCGCGCGTGCCGTCTTCAAGTGCCTCGCGCAGTGCGTACTCCCGACCCATGGCGTTGAATAGGTCTACCTCGGCCGAGGCGAGGTCGAGGGTGGCGGGAGCCACATCAATGCCAGGGAAGTCGCTGTGAAGAATGATCGGAGCGAGGGCACGCTCCTGCGAAACGAGGACGTCTGCTGTTGAGCGGGAGACGTCGGCGAGGTTGAAGCCAAGTCCCGCGGTCAGGTTCGCCTGGGCATCCATATCGATGGCGAGGACCTTGAGACCGCGCTCCGCGAGTGCCCCAGCAAGGTTGACGACCGTGGTCGTCTTTCCAACGCCGCCCTTCTGGTTGGCGACCGCAATGACCTTCCCCATCAACCCCCTCCGCGAGCGCTGGCGGTGTGCCGCCTTTTGCGCCAAGCGCATCCTACTCCCTTGTCTTTGTTCGTAGCTCCGCCTGTGCGCGTTGTCCGCGCACACGGACGGCGCGCAGACACCCTGTCCGTGTAGATCGCAGCCAGCGCCCCAGTGAGGCTCTCTGACGGGGTGGGGGTGTGGGAGAATCTGCGCACCGAAGCGGGTGTCAGAGGATGTAACAAACGGGGAGGCCTTGATGTCGGGAGACGGGAAGCGGGAGACGGCGCGTCCCTCGACGAGCTCGGGCATCCCCCTTCGCCAGGAGTACGGTCCCGAGAGTGCCGCAGGGCGATCGGCAGATGCCACGGGGGCGGCCGGCTCCTACCCCTTCACCAGAGGTGTCCAGCCAACCATGTATCGCGGGCGGCTCTGGACGATGCGCCAGTACGCTGGATTCTCGACCGCCAAGGAGTCGAATGCCCGCTACCGCTACCTCCTGGAGCAGGGCCAGACTGGGCTCTCGGTTGCCTTCGATCTCCCGACGCAGATGGGATACGACTCAGACGCGCCAGAGGCAGAGGGGGAGGTCGGCCGGGTAGGGGTGGCGATCGATTCGCTCGCCGATATGGAACAACTCTTCGACGGAATCCCACTCGACCGAGTCTCCACCTCGATGACGATCAATGCCACCGCGCCGATCCTGCTCGCCCTCTATGTTGCGGTGGCGGAGCGACAGGGGGTGTCGCGCGCGGACCTCTCTGGGACGACACAGAATGACCTGCTCAAGGAGTACATCGCTCGAGGCACCTACATCTTTCCACCTGCACCATCAATGCGTCTGATCACCGATGTGGTTGAGTGGAGCAGCGCGGAGCTACCAAAGTGGAACACGATCAGCATCTCTGGGTATCACATGCGCGAGGCTGGGGCGACTGCGGCGCAGGAGCTTGCCTTCACATTCGCCAACGCCATCGCGTATGTGGAGGAGGCGGTCGCGCGGGGGATGCAGGTTGATACGATTGCACCGCGACTCTCTTTCTTCTTTGCGGCGTGGACCGACATCCTGGAAGAGACGGCAAAGTTTCGCGCAGCACGGCGTATCTGGGCACGCCTGATGAAGGAGCGTTTTGGCGCCACCAGCGAGAAGTCGCTGCATTGCCGTTTCCACGTGCAGACGGCGGGATCCGCCCTCACCGCGCAATCCATCGACAACAATGTCGTACGCGCTGCGTACCAGGCGCTCGCCGCAGTTCTTGGCGGTGCGCAGAGCCTGCACGTCAACGGAAAAGATGAGGCGCTCGCGCTTCCTACGGAAGAGTCGGCTCGTCTCGCCTTGCGCACGCAGCAGGTGCTTGCCCATGAAGCAGGCGTTGCTGGAACGGTTGATCCACTAGGCGGAAGTTGGGCCATTGAAGCGCTCACTGACGCGATTGAGACCGAAGTGCTCGCGCTGATCGCGGAGACCGATCGTCTCGGTGGTGCGGTTGCAGCGATCTCGGCAGGCTTCCCGCAACGCGCAATTCAAGATGCTGCGTTTGCCTATCAGCGTGAAGTCGAGACAGGGGCGCGCGTCATTGTCGGCGTGAACCAGTTCGTTGACGAAGCGGTCACCACGCCGCCAATCGCTCGCATTGATCCAGCACGAGAGCGCGAACAGGTCACGGCCCTCAAGAACTTCCGTGCCTCGCGTGACACCACGGCCGTTGCGGAGATGCTCGACGCAATCAAGGCCGCGGCACGCGGCAGCGAGAACTTGATGCCGCACCTCATCAGCGGTGTGAAGGCTGGTCTCACCGTCGGCGAGATCAGTGCGGCACTCCGCGAGATCTTGGGTGAGTATCGCGAGTCTCTCGTCTTGTGAGCGAGCGCGATCGCATTGATCGGTTCGGCGCGCTCCCTGTGCAGGGGCGCATCCATCACGTGGCGACGGTGGTGAAGGACCTTGAGGCGGCGGTGAGGTTCCACGCTGAAGTGCTTCGGCTTCCGCTCGAGCAGATCGCCGATGTCCCTTCGCAGGAGGTTCGCATCGCATTCCTTACGGCGGGTGACTCAAAGATTGAACTTGTGGCGCCCACGAACAGCACGAGCGGTGTCGCGCGTTTCCTTGCGTCCAAGGGCGAAGGGTTTCACCACCTCTGTCTTGAGGTTGCTGACATTGATGCAGAGTTGCAGCGTCTCGCGGGCGCTGGGGTTCAGCTGATCAACGCCGTGGCCGTGGAGGGCGTCGAGGGACCGGTCGCGTTCCTGCATCCGAAGAGTTGTCACGGCATCTTGGTGGAGTTGATTGAGGCGCCAGGTGGCCCAGCGTGGAAGCGCCTCGGCTACGGAGACCCGACGGAACTGCGGATTCGTTAGGCCTTCAGCGCCGAGCGCGCGCCGCGCGTCGGCTAGGACTTCTTGTAGCCAGCCTCAATGAGAAGGCGGGGGAGTTCGGTCGGGGAGCCAGCCACCTTGAAGCCGGCAGCCTCGAGGGCTGCGATCTTGTCTACCGCGCGCCCTGAGGCGCCAGAGACGATCGCCCCTGCGTGACCCATGCGTCGCCCCTCAGGGGCGGCACGTCCAGCGATAAATGCGACGCGTGGAAGGTGCTTCAAGTTCTCAGCAGCCCAGGCGGCCGCCTCCTCCTCGGCAGACCCACCGATCTCGCCGATCAAGACGATCGCGCGCGTTGCTGAATCTTCAGAAAAGAGCTCTAGCGCCTCGCGGAATGTGGTGCCGATGATCGGGTCGCCACCGATGCCGAGGCAGGTGGACTGACCGATCCCCGCATCCGTCATCGACTGCACCGCTTCGTAGGTCAGCGTTCCTGATCGGCTCACCACCCCAACGTCGCCTGGAAGGTGAATGGAGGCGGGGATGATGCCAACCTTGGTACCGCTCCCGTTTGTGCCCGGTGATGTTGCACCGGGGCAGTTCGGGCCGATGAGATGCGCGCCGTGCGCGCGGACGATGGCAAGCGCGCCGACCATGTCATGGACGGGGATCCCTTCGGTGATGCAGAAGATGACCTTGATGCCAGCCTCAGCCGCTTCGGCGATTGCATCGCCAGCTCCCGCAGCTGGAACAAAGATGCAGCTCGTGTTGGCACCCGTTTCGCGCACCGCGTCGATCACGGTGTCAAACATTGGGACACTGTCATCAAGTGCGCGCTCTCCGCCGCGACCCGGAGTCACCCCCGCGACGATCTTGGTGCCGTAGGCCGCCATTTGCGCGGCGTGGAATCCGCCTTCGCGACCGGTGAGACCTTGCACGACGAGGCGCGTCTGTGGTCCAACCAGGATGCTCACACCGCACCTCCTGCGGCGAGAGCCACCGCCTTCTCCGCCGCCTCATCAAGGCTTGATGCCGTTGCAAACCCACCCGCGGTGAGAAGCTCTGCCGCCTCTCTTGCATTCGTGCCAACAATGCGCACCACCATCGGAACGGTGCGCTCCTGCTGGCCACGTGCCTCAATGAGTCCGCGCGCAACCTCATCGCCACGCGTGATACCGCCGAAGATGTTGACGAGGATTGCGTTAACTCCTGTGTCCGCAAGGATGATGCGCATGGCGGCGGCAACCTTATCGGCGCGAGCACCGCCGCCAATGTCTAGGAAGTTTGCTGGCGTACCGCCAGCACGAGTCACAAGGTCGAGTGTGGTCATGGCAAGACCCGCGCCGTTCACCATGCAGCCAATGCTGCCGTCAAGTCGGATATAGGCGATCCCCATCTCCCGCGCCTCGCGATCAATAGGATCCTCACTATCTTCGTCGCGCCACGCTTCAAGCTCTGGGTGACGGTCAAGTGCGGAGTCGTCAATTGTGACCTTCGCATCAAGGCAGACGAGTCGTTCGCCGCCTGGAAGCTCGGGCGCTGGAACAACAGCGAGCGGATTCACTTCGACGAGATCGGCGTCTGCTTCTCGTGCAACCCGGACGAGTCCTGTTGCGATTGCGACGAACTGCTTAAGGAGATCGCCGCGTGCACCGATGCGGAGCCCGAGGCGTCGCGCCTGGAAGGGGAGGAGACCTGCATGCGGATGCGCGTTCTCGCGAATGATCGCCGTCGGATCTTTTGCGGCCACCTCTTCAATCTCCATACCACCGGCGGCCGATGCCATGAGGAGGATGCCGCGGCTGCTGCGATCGATTAGTGCGGAGAGATAGATCTCGCGGAGGATTTCCGACGCGGGAGCCACGAGCACGCGACGCACTGGGAGCTCTTTGATAGTGAGTGCAAGGATCTGCGCCGCGATCTTCTCCGCCTCCTCGGCGCTCCCAGCGAGCTTGACGCCGCCCGCCTTGCCGCGACCGCCAACGAGCACCTGGGCCTTGATGACAACCTTTGTGGCACCGCCAGCAAAGAGTCGCTCTGCAGTGGCTCGGGCGGCGGCTGGGGTTGTTGCGACCTCGCCGTCAGGGACGGGGAGACCAGCGCGACGAAGGAGTTCGCGGGCCTCTGCCTCGTGCAGTTTCATCTCGCCTCCGTCTGTTGCTGATGGGCACCCGCCCGAGTTGTCATGGGGGAGTGTACGCGTGCAGGTCCCAACCGTCGCGGCTAGAATGTGTTCAACGGTCACGGAGCGGCAGAGTCGCCGGCCGGAGCAGAGGGGAGTTGCCCATGTCGCGAGGATCTGGACCGCTCGCTTCGCCCCAGAAGCTTCGCAGCTACCCCTCGTATCGGGGCGGCGAGGGGATGGTCGCCTGGGCATTTCACCGCATCTCCGGCATCGGTGTTTGGCTCTTCATCATCCTCCACGTCATTGACATCTGGTTGATTGGAGCGAACCCCGAGCTATACGACTACCTTGGCCAGATCTACTCCAGTCCTCCGGGGCGCGTCATGGAGACCCTCCTCGGCGCGGCACTCTTCTATCACGCGCTGAATGGCATGCGCATTGTGGTGATGGACTTCTGGCCGGCACTCACCGCATACCACCGCCAGATGTGGCGGATCGTATGGATCGTCTTCTTCGCAATCGGGCTCCCTGGCGCCTACATCATCCTGAAGCCGATCTGGGAGGCTGTCGGATGAGCGTTCAGAAGTACTCAATCGCGGGGCGCCCGCGACCGACCGGATCCAAGCTGGACCTGTACGTTTGGTACGCCGTGCGCCTCAGTTCACTCGCACTCTTTGTCCTCGCCCTCGCTCACTTCACCATGACACACTTCGTCTTCGACCCTGCGGACCAAAGCGCAGAGTGGGTGCGCCAGACGCGATGGAACTCCGTGGCCCTACGCGCGCTCGACTGGGGGATGCTGATGGCGGTGCTGGTGCACGGTTTCCTCGGCATGCGCACGGTGGTGCAGGACTACGCTCCGTCGAAGGTTCGCAGCCTCTCACTCGGCGCGCTCTACCTGCTTGCACTGATCCTCTTTGTCTTGGGCACCCAGGTCGTTATCGCGCTTCCATTCGATTAGGTCGAGAGATGAGTAGTGCACTGCGAGCCGAAGCGGGACAGCTCGCCGTTGATGCAATTGTCGTTGGCGCGGGTGGTGCCGGCCTTTGGGCGGCACTTGAGCTTGCGCGTGAAGGGATCCCAACCGCCGTACTGACGAAGCTCTACCCAACGCGATCACACACGGGCGCAGCCCAGGGTGGAGTCTGCGCTGCGCTTGGCAATGTGGAAGAAGACCACTGGGAGTGGCACATGTTCGACACCATTAAAGGTGGCGACTACCTGACCGATCAAGACGCGGCTGAAGTACTCGCTCGCGAAGCGATCCCCGCGGTGATTGAGTTGGAGCGGATGGGGCTCCCATTCAATCGCACACCAGACGGGAAGATTGATCAGCGACGATTCGGTGGTCACACACGTAACTACGGTGAAGGGCCAGTGCGACGCAGTTGCTACGCGGCTGACCGCACCGGACACATGATCCTGCAGACGCTCTATCAGCAGTGCATCAAGGCGGGCGTCAAGTTCTATGACGAGTACCACGTCGTTGATCTCTTGTTCGAGGGCGGCAGTGCCGATCAAGGTGGACGTTGCAGTGGCGTCGTTGGTTACAAGATTGCTGACGGTTCACTCCATGTGCTGCGCGCGAAAGCGGTACTCCTTGCGACTGGTGGATACGGTCGCGCATGGCGCGTGACCTCAAATGCGCATTCGCTCGCAGGTGACGGGTTGGCGCTTGCCTGGCGTCACGGCGTTCCGCTAATGGACATGGAGTTCTATCAGTTCCACCCAACGGGCATTGTGGGGATTGGCATTCTTCTCTCTGAGGCGGCGCGTGGCGAAGGTGGCTACCTGCTGAACGGCGAAGGAAAGCGGTTCATGGAGACGTACGCGCCGAAACTGATGGAGCTTGCGCCGCGTGACATGATCTCGCGCGCCATGTACCAGGAGATCCGCGCTGGGCGCGGCATCAACGGCAAGGATTACGTGTTCCTTGACGTGCGACACCTCGGTCGCAAGGTGATTGAGGAGAAACTCCCTGACATTACCGATTTAGCGCGTGTCTATCAGGGTGTAGAGCCAATCAGCGAGCCCGTCCCCGTGCAGCCAACGGCCCACTACGCGATGGGCGGCGTGCCAACCAACCTCGAAACCGAAGTGCTTGCGAACGCTGCGGGCGGCGTTGTCCCTGGTCTCTTCGCCGCAGGAGAGGTTGCCTGCGTGAGTGTCCACGGCGCGAATCGCCTCGGCACGAATTCACTCGTTGACCTTCTCGTCTTTGGTAAGCGAGCAGGGAGGCGCATGGCTGAGATCTGCAAGAAAACCGCCGCCCCGAAGCACGTTGCAGGGGCCGAGCGGGCGATTCGCGACGAGATGCTCGCCCTCTCCACGCGACCTGAAGGTGTGCGGCCGGCAGAGATCCGTCGAGCCCTGGCTGATGTGATGATGGAGGGCGTCGGCGTCTATCGAGACGAGACACTCCTCACGAACGCGGTGAAGGAGATCCAGCGGCTGAAGGATGAGTATCAGCGAGTGCGCGTGGAAGACACGGGGAGCGTCTTCAATACCGACCTTCTTGAAGCGCGCGAGCTCGGCTACCTCCTCGATGCCTCAGAGGCAACTGCGGTCTCCGCCCTGGCGCGTAAGGAGTCTCGTGGCGCGCACAGCCGCGAGGACTACCCTGAGCGCGATGACGAGAAGTACCTGGCGCACACGCTGGTCTGGCGGGGGGCTGGGGACGCGCCAGCAACCAAGATTGACTACAAGCCGGTGACGATCACCAAGTTTGAGCCGAAGCCGCGTGTCTACTAGAGGTGGCCTGATGGATGTTGAGCTAAAGATCCAGCGATTCGATCCCGAGAGTGACACCGCCCCTCACTGGGAGAAGTATCGCGTCCCCGTCGAGCCGATGGATCGCGTGCTGGACGTGCTGACACGCGCAAAGGAACGGCTCGACGGGAGCATCAGCTTCCGACGTTCATGCGCGCATGGCGTGTGTGGCTCTGACGCGCTCTTGATCAATGGGCGCAACCGCCTCGCCTGCAAGGTTCGCGTCGAGCAGCTCGGAAAGAGCATCAGCGTTGCCCCGCTTCCTGGACTCCCAGTCGTCAAGGACCTCGTCGTAGATATGGACGAATTCTTCGGTAAATACCGCTCGGTGCTCCCCTTCCTTATTGCCGACGAGCCGGAGGGGACGGGGGAGCGCCTGCAGTCTCAAGAGCAGCGGGACGTCTACGACGACACCACCAAGTGCATCCTCTGTGCCGCCTGCACGAGCTCATGCCCAAGCTTCTGGGCGCAGCCTGAATACGTTGGCCCGGCTGCAATCGTCAACGCGCACCGATTCATCTTTGACTCACGTGACCAGGGGGCGGAGGAGCGCCTAGAGGTCTTGAGCAACGAAGACGGCGTCTGGCGCTGTCGCACCACCTTCAACTGCGTCGACGCTTGTCCTCGTGGAATCAACATCACCAAGGCGATCCTTGAGGTCTCTACGGCGATTGGTAGCCGCGGCTAGCGCGCGATGCGCGCGCTGATCGCCCGAACGGACGGCGCCTGCCGAGGGAATCCCGGCCCCGCATCCATTGGCGTTGCACTCTACGACGCATCGTGTGACGGCGCCGCTCACCCTTCCGCGCAGCCCGATGCCACAATCTCCGCCGCGATTGGAACAACGACGAACAACGTTGCGGAGTGGAAGGCGGTCATTTCGGCCATTGAACTTGCCGCCGAACTGGGAGCGTCTGAACTGCAGCTCTTTCTTGACAGCAGGCTTGTGGTCGAGCAACTCAACGGAAGGTGGCGTGTGCGCGATGCAAAGCTCGCGCCGCTCTGTGATGAAGCGCGCGCTCGCCTGACTCGATTTGCCGTGTGGAGCGCAACCCATGTTCCACGCGAAGAGAATCATCAGGCCGACGCGCTTGCGAACGAAGGGCTTGATCGCGCCATGCGAGGTGGCCCCGCGTGGGTGGTTCGCCGCCCAGATGACGTCGCACGCTCTCGCGGGGTCTCCTCGCCGAATGGCCTCGCGATCGAAGATGGTGGATCAAGTCGTTCTGCCACTACGTTGACGCTTCTTGGAACTGGGGCCTCTCGTGGCGTGCCGCGCGTCGGCTGCCGCTGCGAAGTGTGCATCTCAAAGGATGTGCGTAACCAACGACTCCGCAGTTCGTTGCTGATGGAGTGGCGAGATGCCGTGACCGCGACCTCGCGAGCCGTGATCGTTGATCCAGGGATGGACCTGCGGCAGCAAGCTATGCGATTCGGCATCACTCGATTGGATGGGGCGCTGATCACCCATATCCATGTTGATCACACTGGTGGTATCGATGAGTTGCGCGCGTATACGGACGCGCAAGAGGAGGTGCTCGATGTTGGTGCGGGACCTGAGACATGTACGGAACTTTTGCGCCGATGGGAGTACGCGTTTGACGGTCGTACGGCACCGGGTCACGGGATCCCTTCCCTGCGGCTGGTCGAGGCGGTGCCACACATACAGCTCGGCGGACGTGCCTTCGAGGCCATCCCGCTGATTCACGGCCGTCGCCCTGCCCACGGGTGGCGGAGTGGCGCAGTTGCCTATCTCACCGATGTCGCTGCCGTCTCGCCAGCCTCACGAGAGCGACTGCTGAACCTAGAAGTATTGATCGTCTCTGCCCTCCGAGACCTACCGCATCCAACGCATCAGACGGTGGATGAGGCACTCGTCCTGATCGCCGCGCTGAAGCCACGACTCGCAATCCTCACCCACTTGGATCACGATCTTGACTACCAGGAGCTCTCCGCGCGTCTCCCTCAAGGGGTGCTCGCCGGATTTGACGGGCTCGTCGTGGAGGTCGCAGCGCGCTAGACTCCCCCTCCGGCGAGATGGTCGGACGGTCGCGAGAGAGCCTTCGGGCTCGTTCGAGGAAAGTCCGGGCTCCAAGGTGAAAGGCAGCGGGTAACGCCCGTCCGCCGCGAGGCGCGGACTAGTGCCACAGAGACGAGTCCACCGCGAACTTCGGTTCGATGGTGGGGTGAAACGCGGCAAACTCTGCCTGGAGCAAGGTCAAATAGGGGGACACTTCAGCCCTTGTGGCTGGAACTGGCGCACCGCCAGGGTCCTCGGGTTGATCGCTCGAGCCACTGAGTAATCGGTGGCCTAGATGGATGGCCGTCGCTCCCGCAAGGGGGGACAGAACCCGGCTTATAGACCATCTCGCCGGCTTCATTCGTCAACGGAACCCCCCACGCCACGCCCGCCCCCCATGAGCTGGTCGCCCACTCGCACCCCTTGCCGCGCTTTCCCCTCAAGGCCCTCCTCCCCATTGCGTCACTTGACATGTGGGGGAGGTGGGGGCAGAATGCATTGAAGTGGTTGCAAGTGGGGTGTGGTGGGGGAACCACCCCCGAGGGCCACGCGGAGGGGGATAAACGTGTTTACCGGCGAGTACCGCCATACGATCGACGGCAAGGGACGGGTCGCCGTCCCCGCGCGCTTCCGCGCACAGCTCGACGACGGCGCATTTGTCTCCCGCTGGCTGGATAACTGCCTTGCGATCTTCCCTCGTGCCGCATGGGACGACCTCGCCGCAAAGGTTGCGGCGCTTCCAACCGGTAACGCGAGTGCGCGCGAGTTCGGACGATTCCTGTTCGGCAGTGCGTTTGAGGTTGAACTCGATGCGCAGGGACGCCTCCTTCTCCCGTCCACGTTGCGCAGTTGGAGCCAACTAGAGGGCGAGGCGATGGTGGTCGGCGCACGTGATCATGCCGAAATTTGGACGCCAACGCGATGGGATGTATATCGCGGCTCGATGGAGTCGTCTGACGCACTCGCTGCACAGCTGGAAGGGCTCGGTTTCTAATGCACGAGGCACGTGGCGCTGCGCAGGCAGTCAGCGTGCATGAGCCCGTTCTCCTCCGCGAGACGATTGAGGCACTCGCACCACGAAGCGGCGGCGCATACATCGATGCGAATCTTGGCGGCGGCGGTCACGCTGCGGCAGTGCTTGCGGCAAGCGCTCCGAACGGAACGCTGCTCGGCATTGATGCTGACGCATCGGCGATCGCACGATCGACGGCACGACTCTCCGGCTTCGGCGCGCGACTGAAGACGTTCCACGGAAGTAGCGCGCGAATTGCTGAGGCCGCCGCGGCGGCAGGTTTTCACGGCGTCGATGGCATCCTCTTTGACCTTGGTCTCTCGTCTGATCAACTTGTAGACCGTGATCGCGGCTTTGGAATTCGCACCGGCGGAAGGCTTGATCTTCGCTTCAACCCCACAGAGGGTGAGAGCGCAGCGGCACTCCTTGCGCACATTACGGTTCCAGGGCTCACCAAACTCCTTCGTGAGTTTGGTGAAGAGCCGCAGGCGGGAAAGATTGCTCGCGCAATCGTTGCGCGGCGTGCTGCTATGCCCGTGACAACAGCAGAAGAGCTTGCCGCTCTTGTGGCAGAGGTTGCCACGCGCCCAGGGAAGCCATCGCGCATCCACCCAGCAACGCGCGTCTTCCAGGCGCTACGCATTGCGGTCAACGATGAACTCGGCGCACTCGCAATCGCGCTTGATGCTTCTATCCGCCTGCTTGCCGTTGGCGGTCGCATCGTGGTGCTTACGTATCACTCCCTCGAAGATCGAATTGTGAAGAACGCCTTTGCCGCCGCAGCAAAGGGCTGCATCTGTCCGCCCAAGGTCCCGCGTTGCGGATGTGGCGTCAGGCCTTCACTGCGACTGATCACAGACAAGCCGCTCACCGCAACAGAAGAGGAGGTTGCGAAAAATCCACGGAGCCGAAGTGCAAAGATGCGCGTCGCTGAGCGCATTGAGGTGGCGGCATGACGGCGATCGGTCGCCCGCTTCGCGGCGCACAGCTGATCGCTCCGATTGTCCAGCAGCGCGTCCCTGATGGACGGCTTGCAGCGGCTGCGCGACAGCGCGCCGCAATTCGGCAGACGTTCCAGCCGCTCGCGGAGCAACATGGAACCGGCTCGATTCGAACCAGCCCTCGCCCAGCGGCAGGCGCGGCACGTCCTCGCACAGCCATCACGGCAGGGGCGCTCCCTCGCGGTCGAATTGGCCTCTCCGCATGGAGCGCAACGCAGCGCTCTGGGCTCTTTGGCATTCAGCTCGCGCAGGTTGTAACGGGGGGCGCGCTGATCTTTGCGGCGCTGTTCCTTGCGCTGATCCTCAGTCTTGAGGTCACCACCTCTGCCACTCGCATTGAACGGCTGAAGAACGAGCAGGCAAAGATCGTTGAGCAAATCCGTGCCGGTGAAACCGAGATGAGTCGAGTGGGGCGAGAGCCAGCCGTTCGACGGCGTGCCTTTGAACTTGGAATTGGGCAGCTTACCGATCCGCTAATCGTGGAGGAACGCTGAGATGAGCGGTGAATCGCGAGCCGTCCGATCGGATCGCGTCGGGCGTGGCCTGGTCATCGGGATCGCCCTCGTCCTCGCGGGGTTGCTCTGCGTTGGGCGGCTCGCGCAGTGGCAGCTGATTGAACGAGATCGACTCCTTGAAGTCGCCGGGAGCAGATTGAGCCTTACGCAGAGCGCTGAACCACTTCGCGGAACCATCATGGATCGCACTGGTTCGGTTGTACTTGCGACCACCGTGATGCGATATCAGCTGATCGCGGAGACAAGCGCGCTGAGTGACTCAGATCGATTGGCGGTTGAGTCAACACTCCTCGAGGTTCTATCGCTTGACGATATTGATACGGCGCGGCTTCGAGCCGGGCTTGCGGCGCGACGTACCTGGAGCCTCCTACTACCAGCCCTCGATGAACCAGCCGCCGATGCGGTCCGAGCCGCTTCGACCACTGGCCTCCTCCCTGGGATCTCGCTACGCGAGGTGCGCACGCGTCTCTATCCACAACCTGGTGGCGCCTCTGAGACAAGCCTCGCGAGTCACATCCTCGGATTCGTCAATGCCGCTGGAACTGGCCAATACGGAGTCGAGGAGTACTACAACGATCAACTGGCGGGGAGCGCGCAGGTAACCCAGCTTGAGCGCGGGGGAGACGGCATCGAACGACCGGTCATTGTGAGCGATGCTCGCGAAGGCGTCGACCTTCAACTCAGCATTGATGCGGGACTTCAGACCCTTGTCGAGCAAGAGGCAGCGGCAGCAGGTGTGGCGAATCAGGCCGAATCGGTAAGCGTGATCATCATGGATCCCTACTCGGGTGACATCCTCTCCTCCGCGTCATGGCCCTCGTATGATGCGAACCGCTACGGCGTTGTCGCCGCGCGCGACCCATCACGGTTCTTCGACCCAGCAATCAGCAGCGTCTATGAGCCTGGCTCGGTCATGAAGGCGATCACCAGTGTCGCTGCGCTCGAGAGCGGCTCGTATTCGCCCTCTAGCATCATCGCTGATCAGTCAGTCCTCAAACTGGACCATGGTGTCAATGAGGTTCGCAATGCGGATCGACGCTCCAAGGGTCAGATGACACTTGCCGCTGCATTCGCGTGGAGTCGCAACATCGTCTTCTCAAAGATTGCCCTCTCCTTGGGGGGCAGCACGAGCGAGGCATCGCAGCGCCTTTATGGGACGTGGCTCAAGTTCGGCTTTGGTGGAAAGACCGGAATAGATCTCGCGAGCGAGAGTCAGGGCCTCGTCAACAGTCCAGACCAGAAGAGGTGGAGCGAGCTCGATCTTGCGAATGGCTCGTTCGGTCAGGGTGTAGGAACAACGCTAATCCAACTAGCCGCCGCCTACTCCGCGATGCTAAACGGTGGTGTACTTGTACGGCCGCGTGTTGTTCAGGCGGTAGATGGCGTCGCGCAACCTATCGTCACAAGAGGGAGGGCAACAACGCCGAGAGTGTCCGCGCAGATCGCTGAGATGAGTACAGGACTAACCAAGCTTGTTCCAATCTACAACCGACTTGCAAACATTCCAAACTACGCATCCGGCGGGAAGAGTGGCACCGCACAGATCTGGTTGAGCAAAGAGCTCAACGGCGGCGAGGCGGGCTGGGATAAGCGCCACTACAACTTCAGCTATGTGGGTTGGATCGGCCAGACCGCGCCAGAATATGTGATCGCTGTCTCGCTTCGACGCGTGCCACCGGTGGTGAATCGCCCAGGCGTGATCCTCAACAACATCGAGTCCTACGAACTCTTCCGTCGGGTCGCGGAGGATCTCACGATGCTCTTCAAGATGGCCCCCGCGTCCCCGTCGACGGGTCGCGGCATGACTTCCCCCGCCCACCACAGGGCGCCAGAACCCTCCGCTCTGGTGGGTCTGTCGGTGGGCGGGGACCTAATTCGCGTCGAGCGAGTGACACGGCGGGCATGAGCGTGGCCACCGCCCGACCTTCTCGTGTAGGAGGGCACCTGGCAGTCGCGGGGGCTGAGCTTGCCGCTATCACGGGCGCTGAGCTATTGGTTGACGGCACGCTCCCTGTTCGCGGTGCACGTGTTGACTCGCGGCGACTCGCGGAACATCCTGGCGCGCTCTTCCTCGCACTCCCTGGAGCAGCAACGGACGGCCGTCTCTATCTCAGCGCCGCGATGGACGCCGGCGCTCACGCGCTGATCATTCAGAGCGGTGCGGAGAGCGAGTCGGTGCGTGATGAGATTCAGATCGCGCAGGAACGCGCGTGCGAGCGTGGCGTAAGTGTGCTGCAAACTCCTAATGGGCCTCACGCACTCGCACAACTTGCGGCGCACTGGCGTGCTCGCTTTGACATTGAGGTGACTGGCGTCACTGGCTCTGTGGGGAAGACCACCACGAAGGAGGCGATCCGTGTGGCTCTCGGCGGCGCGGATGCAGACGTTGCCGCAACGCCAGGGAATGCGAACAATGAGATTGGCCTCCCACTCGCCCTCCTGAACATGCCAGACGGAACAGAGCGATTTGTGGCAGAGATGGGAATGTACGTGGGCGGAGAGATCCGGTCGCTCTGTACGCTCGCACGCCCGCGAATTGGGGTTGTCACCGCCATCGATGCTGTGCACGCGGAGCGGGCGGGTGATCTTGATGCCATCGAGGCCGCAAAGGGGGAGCTTGTGGAGGAGCTCCCAGCAGACGGGTTCGCGCTGCTCGCCGCTGATGATCCGCGCGTCCTCCGACTTCGTGCGCGCACGGCGGCGCACGTCATCCTCGTTGGAAACGCGGAGGGGTCAGATATCAGGATCCTCTCCGCCGAACTGGACCAGTCGAGCGCACGCACGGCGGTGGTGCTCTCGATCGCAGGCGAGCAGATTGCCGTTGATCTCCCACTCTTCGGCGCGCACTTCGCCCGAGCCGCTGCGCTTGCCATCGGCGTTGCGAACGTTTGTGGCGTCGATCTCCACCTCGCGGCTCAGCGACTCTCCGCCTTCGAACTCCCTGGAGGTCGCACCGCGGTGCAAACTCTTGGCGGGGTGCGCATCATTGACGACTCCTACAATGCTGCACCGACCAGCATGGCGGCGGCGCTCGCAACCCTCGGAACTGCGCGTGGTGCTCGATTCGCCGCGCTTGGTGCAATGGGTGAGCTGGGCAGCTACTCGGCGGAGGCGCATCTTGCCATTGGCCGAGCCGCCGCCGAGAGCGGCTTGACGGCTCTGCTGGTCTTTGGCACCGAGGCGGACGGCATTGCAGAGGGCGCTCGGAGTGCAGGCATGCCCGTCGATCAGATCGTTCGGCTCTCTGCTGACGAGCGCGGGATCGCGGCGGGCGCTGGGCTCATCGCTGATCGCGCGCGTACAGGAGACACGGTCTTGATCAAGGCGTCACGCTCAGTGGCGCTTGAGCGTCTGGTTACGGCACTCCGAGAGCGTCTGAATGGTGGTGTCGCATGATCGCGATCGTGCAGGCACTCGTCCTCGCGTTCGCATGTGTGGCACTTCTGATGCCGCCATATCTTCGCCTTCTCCGCCACAGCGGTTTCGGCAAGCGAGTTCGTCGCGAGTTCGGACCCGACTGGCACATCGTGAAGGAGGGGACTCCCACGATGGGGGGGCTCCTCCTTGTTGGCGTCGTGATCGGGCTCGCGCTCCTACTGGACGCCGTTGATGCCTCTACCTACGCGATCCTCCTCGCGCTCCTTGGCGTCTCACTTGTTGGTGCGTTTGATGACTGGCTCAATGCACGAACCGGGATCGGGATCTCCGCTCGACAGAAGTTGCTCTGGCAGATCGGCGTCTCGGTGATCTCCGCGATCTATATCCAGCAACACTTCGCCTTCGCCTCACTCGTCGTCCCATTCGTGGGCGAGGTGCCGATCGCCCCTGCAATCTGGATCGCGGTGGCAATCATTGCAATCGTCTCCACGAGTAACGGCGTGAACCTGACCGACGGCCTCGATGGACTCTCTGGTGGCACGATGGTGTTTGCGTGGATCAGCTACATGGTGATCGCGCTCCTGAATGCGCCTGGCCAGCTGAATGTCGCCATTCTCTGTGCGCTGATTGCCGGCGCACTGATCGGATTCCTCTGGTTCAACATCCATCCGGCCAGTGTGATCATTGGAGATTCGGGCGCGCTGGGGTTTGGAGCCGCGCTCGCGGTGACCGGTCTTGTCACCGGACACATCCTCCTCCTCCCGCTCATCGGGATCATCTTCGTCGTTGAGACGGGTTCGGTGATCTTGCAGGTGGCGAGCATGAAGCTCACTGGTCGTCGCCTCTTCCTCTTCACCCCGATCCATCATCACTTTGAGCGACTCGGATGGGCGGAGACGCAGATCACCTTCCGCTTCTGGGTGATCGGCGCGATCGGTGGGATCCTTGGGATCGTCACCTTTCTCGCCACGCGCGGCGTGGGGATCTAGCGGTGCCCGCCGCACTCTCACTTGCCGATCTTGAACCCAGCGCCGTTGCAGGGGGGAGCCTCCGCAATGCGAACGTGGTTGTACTCGGCGCTGGACGAACGGGGCGGGCGGTCGCCGCCTTTGCGGCTGTGCATGGCGCGCGCGTAACCCTTCACGACAGTGCCGAGCCGAACACACTTGCCGCTGCAGCCGATCAGTTCTCTGGTGGAAGCGTGGCACTGGCCTTCGGAGCGACCGCGGACCTTGTTCCACTGCTAGCGATCGCAGATCTTGTGGTGCACAGTCCTGCCGTGACGCTTGGCTTTCCGACCGTCAAGCCGCAGGTCGCTCAACCGCTTGCGGAGTACGCGGAACGAGCGATTGGGCCGACAGCAGATCCTGCACTCAAAGGTCCGATCCTGATTAGCGAGCCCGAGTGGACCATTCGACTCCTAGGCGCTCGGTGGCGAGTTGGCATCACGGGGACGAAGGGGAAGACCACGACCAGCAACCTGATCGCACAGATCCTTGCGGCGGACACCGTTCACCCTGCAGAGCTCGGCGGGAACAACGGGGTGCCTCTGATTGGCAAGGCGATGGAACTTTCGCATGACGCGCGCGTCGTCCTCGAGCTCTCAGAGCTGCAGCTCCCATCGCTTCACAGCAGCATTGACGTTGCTGTCTATACCAACATCACCGTGGATCACCTCGATCGGCACGGCACCGTAGACGGCTACCGCAAGGTGAAGCGGCTCCTCGCCGACCGTGTCGTAGAAGGTGGCCTGCTGATCGTGAACCTTGACGACCCCGTCACCGCGTCGCTCGCTGGGATCGGCCGTGTGACCACCATCGGGTATCGCAGAGAGCGGCCCGTCCCGGGGGGAGTCGGCATTGTTGATGGGTGGATCGTTGCAGCGGGAGTGCCGCGCTCCGCACGTTGCGGAGGCGGGATTGCCGCAACTGGACCGGGCGGACGAATCCTTCCGGTGGACGAGATTGCACTCCTCGGTGAGCACAGCATCAGCAATGTTCTTGCTGCCGTGAGTGTGGGATTGGTTGCAGGGATTGCACCCGACGCCATTCGTGCCGCGGTCGCCACCTTTCGTGGTGTACCGCACCGACTTGAAACGATCGCGGTCCTTGACGGCATCCGCTATGTGAATGATGCGCAGGCGACGCAACCAGACGCGGTCGCCGCTGCCGTCTCAAGCTTCCAGAAGCCGCTGATCCTCCTCGCAGGAGGTCGGAGTAAGGGCTTGGACCTCCAAGAGCTCGCGCCAATCGTCGCGCGCCAATGCAGTGGGGCAGTGCTGTTCGGTGAACTTGCAGAAGAGCTGGAGCGCCTCTTTCGAGCGGCAGGCTTGACCGAGATTGACAGGGCATCGAGCATTCCTGATGCGGTCGCGCGAGGAGGGGCGCTCGCCCGAAAGCTTCTATCCGCAACCGAGGTGAGTCCCAGCACAACACCTCATGAGAGCGAGGTGCGCGCAACCGTCCTCCTGAGTCCGATCGGATCATCATTCGACATGTTCAACAATCCATTCGGCGCACGCGGGGAAGCGTTCCGTGAGGCAGTTCACGCCCTCCCCGCTGTGGAGCGCCGATGAGTCGCATCGTACGGCGAGCTGCAGCGACGCCCTTTGACGGTGCGCGGCGCGCGCCTGTGCACCGCTCCACGTTCTCGCCACGCCGGGCCGTCGCGTCCATTCTGCAAGTGAAGCGTCCGCCAGAAGATCAGTGGATTCTCCTCCCCGCACTTCTCCTCGTGGGGCTCGGCGTCTTGATGGTCTTCTCCTCATCTGCGCTGAACGCCCTGATCAGCACCGATGATGCATACGGCATGGGGATGCGACAGCTGCTCTTCGCCGCCATGGGTGTAGGGGCACTCGCAATCCTCTCGAGCACTGACTACCGCCGTTGGCGCACGTTTGCCACCCCCGCACTCCTTGGCTCAATCGCCCTACTCATTCTCGTACTCATCCCTGGCGTTCCAACGGAGCAAGGACTTAGGAGATCGCTCTCCGTCGGTCCGATCAGCGTTCACGCGGCGGAAGTTGCAAAACTTGCACTGACGCTCTTCCTCGCCAATTTCTTTGCAAATCGTGGACACCTGATGGCGCACGAGAGCACCCTCTATCCAGCGCTGGTCGCGATCGCAGGCACCTTCTTCCTCGTGCTGATCGCACCTGACCTTGGTACGGCAACCGTGGTCGCCGGGATCGGCTTTGCGCTCTTCTTCACCGCAGGAGCACCGCTCCGCTGGGTCTTCGGCACAGCGTTGATGGCGGTGGCGGTCAGTGTGATCGGAATCGCGAACCGCGGTTATCAGGCGGCGCGGCTGAACAATTGGTTGGACCCATTCAGTGACCCAACAGGTGGCTCCTATCAGACACTTCAAGGTCTCATCGCGATCGCGACTGGTGGAATCTTCGGCACGGGTATTGGGACGTCGCAGCAGCCGGGTGGAGTGATCATTCCGTACGCGTGGAATGACTACATCTTTGCGGTGGTGGGTGAGGAGCTTGGCTTCTTGGGAGCAATTGTGGTGATCGGTGCATTCATTGTGATTGCCATTCGAGGCCTACGGGTTGCCAGACGTGCGCCGGACACGTTTGGAGCACTTCTCGCAACCGGGATCGTCGTCTGGATCTGCGGGCAGGCGTTCCTGAACATAGGCGTGGTGCTCGCAATTCTTCCCGTCACTGGCATCCCGCTCCCGCTCCTGTCACAGGGTGGGTCGTCACTATTTGTCTTGATGTGTGCCATTGGACTGCTCCTCTCAGTCTCGCGTGAGACGATGGGGGCTCAAGAGAACGGAGGGCTCAATGCGCGTGGTGATCGCGGGCGGCGGTACGGGGGGACACCTCTTTCCGGGCCTCGCCGTAGCTCGTACGCTCCAACGTCAACGACCAGACACTGAGATTCACTGGCTCGGCGGCCAGCGCGGCATTGAACGCGAAGTCATCCCGAATGAGGGATACCCGCTGACACTGCTCAGTGCCCCAAGCCTGCGCGAGAGCGCGGCTGGTCCCCTGGTGAATCTTCGTGATGCTGTGGCCCTCGCGCGCTCTATTCCGCAAGCGATCCGCTACCTGCGCCGCGTTCGACCGGATGTCCTCTTCTCTACTGGTGGCTACATTGCGATCCCTGCGCTGCTCGCTGCGTTGGTGACACGGACGCCGAGCCTGATCTGGGAGGGGAATGTACTGGCGGGGCGGAGCAATCGCCTCGTTGCGCCACTCGCCTCTGCGCGCGCCCTCGCGTGGCCCTCCACTGCTGAGCATGCCCCATGGAACCGCCCCAACACCTACGTGACCGGTACACCCGTGCGAGGCTTTGGAGATCGTGATCGCAGCGCCGCGCGCAACCGGCTCGGCATAGCTCCAGATACACCGCTCCTCCTCGTCTTCGGGGGCTCACAGCGTGTGTTGCGGTTTGAAGGCGCACTCGCGGGCTCCCTCGCTGAACTGCTCCGTCAGTGGCAGGTGATGCATGTTGCGGCGGACGGGCTCGATCGTGCCGAAGCGATTCGCGCGGCACTCCCTGATGAGTTGCAGTCGCGCTATATGCCTGTACGTTTTCTCCAGGGTGGCGCAATGGAGGATGCCCTATTTTCGGCAGATCTTCTCCTCGGACGCGCTGGTGCGTCAACGCTTGCGGAGGCTGCGTCGCTCGGGTTGGCATCCATTATCGTGCCGTATCCGTATGCGGGCGGCCATCAGCGTGCGAATGCGAAAGAACTAGCGGCAGTGGGTGGAGCGATCGTGATTGACGATGCAGCGCTCACGTCTGAAGTCCTTCAACGAGAGGTGGCAAAACTGTCTGAGTCTTCCGTTCGGCAACAAGTCGGGGCGGCTGCGGCCTCTCTTGCGCGGCCAGGTGCCGCTGAGGAGATCGTGGAGATCCTGTTGCGCCTCGGGAGGCATGGATGAGCGAGAGAACCTGGGGGGCCAAAGACGAGGCTGCACGGGAGCTTGAGCGAAGAGTTGGGTTACGCGCGGAGCGCGACGCGAGACTCGCTGAACACACGACGATGCGCGTTGGCGGGCCAGCAGATCTGCTCATCACCGTGCGCGACCGATTCACACTTCGTGGAGTAGTTCGCCTTGCGCAAAGCAAGGGGTGGCCACTCAGGATTCTCGGACGCGGGAGCAACGTCGTGATCAGTGACGTGGGCGTACGAGGAATTGTCCTGCTCAACCGGAGTGCCGATGTGACGATTGATGCAGAGGCTCGAACGATCAGCGCTGACTCCGGACTCGCCATGGCGAAGCTTGCAACCGTCGCCGCTGACGCCGGCCTTACCGGTGCCGAGTTTACTCTGGCGATCCCAGGAAATCTCGGCGGTGCAATCTGGGCCAACGCGGGTGCGCACGGTGGCGAGATGTCACAGATCCTCCAGCGGGTCGTGATCATGCGGCCTGATGGGCGCGAAGAGGAGATCACCTTTGATGCCCTAAACCTTTCATATCGGCACTCACGATTCAAAGAGGAGGTTGGTCGCGGCGAGGTGATTCTCGGAGCGACCATGCTGCTGCGGGCTGGCGAACCGACAGAGATCAAGGCACGGCTCGAAGAGATCCGACGCTGGCGACGCGAGCATCAACCGCTCGGCATCCCAAGTGCGGGGAGTGTCTTCCGGAATCCGCCCGCAGGGCCGAGCGCGGGTGCGTTGATTGAGGCGGCCGGCCTCAAGGGCCGCGCGATTGGTGGGGCCGAGGTTTCGACGATGCATGCCAACTGGATCCTGAATCGCGGTGGCGCTACGGCTGCGGCGATTCGTGAGCTGCACGACCTATGCATTCACGAGGTCCAGCGGCACGCTGGGCTCACCCTAGAGTCGGAGATTCAGTTCATTGGTGAGGAGCCTGCGTGAGCCCGCGCGAAACGTACCCGCGCGTGGTGATCCTCTACGGAGGACTGAGTGCCGAAGCGGAGATCTCGGTCGTCTCTGGAAGCGCCATCGCGGCAGCCCTCATTGAAGAGGGACTCTCGGTTGACCAGCTACTGATCACGCGCGAAGGTCTCGCCGCGCTCTTGCCAGAGGGCCACCTTCGGGGCGAGCGCCTCCCAAGCGAGTACACGACCGAGCGCCGCGCAGCGACGCTCACGGATGCACCGCTTCGCCCGCTGGGCGCACTACTGAGTGAGGTGCTGCGTGAGCAGCCAGACGCGGTATACATTCCTGCACTGCACGGTCCTGGTGACGAGTCGGGAGTCGTTCAGGAGGCGCTCTCTGCTGCTGGCGTCGCATTCGTTGGTGCCGCACCTGCCGCCGCTCGCCTTGGGATGGAGAAGGATGCGTTCAAGCGTCTCGCGAGCACACTCAACGTGCCCACACTTCCGCATGCCATCGTCACAGTCGAAGAGTGGACGAGTAACCGAGAGGCGGCGCTCTCACGAATCGCAGTTTTTGCCGCTCGTGAAAGTGAGGGGGGTGCGCTCATCGGGAAACCGGCGGCTCACGGCTCGTCCATTGGCATGCGCATCGCGCGCGGCCGCGAAGAGTGGGCGGCGGCGGTTGACCTCGCTCTGCAGTATGGAGCGCGAGCCCTCCTTGAACCGTACCTCGACCGTCCGAGAGAGCTTGAGGTTGCGCTCCTTGAGTTTCCCGACGGTTCCGTTCGCGCGTTTGGTCCTGGTGAAGTGTTCCCTGGTCGTGAGTTTTACGACTATGACGCGAAGTATGCGAGCGGCGTCTCACGGACGACTGTCAGCCCAGAGATCAGCGACGCGCTTCGAGATGAGTTGCACAGATCGGCGATCAGCCTCTTCCACGGATTTGGCGGTCGAGGCCTCGCGCGGATGGATTTCCTGATGCGTGCGTCGGGTTCGAAGCGTGGGGAGTGGTACATCTCAGAGGTGAATACCTTCCCAGGCTTCACACCAATCTCGCTCTTCCCTGCACTGATTGCGGCGTCGGGGATGAGCTTTGCTGATCTCTCTCTCCATCTTGTGCGGACTGCACTCGTGCAGAGGCAGGCGGGGCGATGAGCGAACGCAGCAAGCAGCAGCTCCGACCATCAAGTGGCGCTCGTCCGTTTGCTCCCGGCGAAGCGCCTCTCGGCGTTCGTCCAGGGCTCAGTGGACAGCGCCGGAGGGCGGGGGCGGATGCTGGTGTGCGGCTGTTGGAGCGGCGCGAAAAGTTCTCCAGTCCGCAGAAGCAGCGCTCCGACCGACGCCGCCGGTTTCGACCAGAGTCCATGGTTCTGCTGCGGCGATTTGGGCTGGTGCTGCTCTTGATTGCTGCATTCATGGCTCCACCCGCACTCGCAACCAGCGGTCGACTCGTAGTTGACGAGGTGAGGATCGATGGCCTTTCATGGCTAAACGAAGAGGCGATCTCCGATCTTGCTGACATCCGCCTCGGGGAGAGCCTCCTTGGAATTGATCTTCTGGCGACTGAGCGCGCCATCGAGGCCGCTCCGTTTGTCGCCCGTGCTCGGGCCCGCATTGGCATTCCTGGTGTCCTCCACATTGAAATACGTGAGACTCCACTCCTTCTGCGGTGGCAGCGGGGGAACGAGACACTTCTGGTGAGCGGCTCTGGTCGAGTCGTTGGAGGGATCGATTCGCCACTTCTCTCCGCGCGCGGCGCGGAAGCGGCGGCCTCCCTCCCGATTGTCATGGATGCGTCGACCGTTCCATTTGTCGGCGTCGGCGAAGAGATCAGCCCTGTTGACCTAGATGTCGTGACTCGGCTGGCGTCGCTCACCCCAGCCGATCTTGGCAGCAGCGCGCAGAAGCTTACGATTCAGCGCGATCCGCAATACGGCTACCTGCTCCAAGGAACTGGTGAAGGCTTCACCTGGAACGCTGTCTTTGGCATCTATTCGGCAACCATCCGGCCCGTTGCCATGCTTCCCGGCCAGGTGCGTCTCCTCCGTAGCCTTCTCGCGGAGCGGGAACGGAGCGTGGGATGGGTGATTCTTGCCGATGGTCAGGCTGGGACCTTTACGGATCCTGGGGTGCGACCACCTCCGCCGCCGATCCCGCCCGCGTCGCCGAGCTCGCTCCTCCCATGACGACACAACTCCGCCTCCTCCATCGCCCCGCTATGATCAGCGCAACGAGGTCGACCGAAGCGTATGGGGGGTGGACGCATGGATGAGCGCTACGCGACGATTGCCGTCATTGACATCGGCACCTCTAAGGTGAGCTGCGGCATTTCCCACATTGGTGGGGATGGTGGCTCAATCACCGTCGTTGGCAAGGGGACCGCGGTGAACACTGGCATGCGTAAGGGCGTCGTCACTGACATTGAGAAGACTGGCGCCGCGATCAAGGCGGCGGTTGATGCAGCGGAGCGACTCTCTGGTTACCACATTGAGCACGCGACCATCTCGGTATCGGGCAGCCATGTGGAAGGACAGAACTCCAGTGGGCAGGTTGCCGTTTCAAATCCAGATCGAGAGATCCGTGATGACGACGTTGATCGCGTCCTTGAAGTTTGTCGCGCCGTCCAGGTTCCAGGATCACGCATGCTGCTGCATGTGCTTCCCTCCTCGTACATTGTCGATGGTCAAGAGGGGATTCAGCAGCCACGCGGCATGGTCGCCTTCCGTCTTGAAGCACGTGCCCACCTGATCACCGCTGGCGCAACCGCAATCCAAAACCTTGAGAAGTGCGTGCAGGCGGCTGGCATCGCCGTGGATGATTATGTGCCGTCATCCCTCGCTGCGTCTGAGTTGACGCTCACCGACACTGAACGCGAATTGGGAACGGTGCTGGTTGATATCGGCGCAGAGACGTGTGACATCGCGATCTTCCACAACAATGCGGTAGTTCACAGCGCCGTCCTGCCGATTGGTGCCGCCTTTGTGACTCGCGACGTCGCGATTGGCCTCAAGACGAGCATCGCCGCTGCTGAAGAACTGAAGATCAATTATGGAACATGCGACCTTCGGACCGTGAGCGTGAGCGAGCAATACACGGTGCCAAACGAACCGGGTGGACGTCGAATTGAGCGCATTGAACTCGCGCGCATCATCGAGTCTCGTATGAGTGAGATGTTTGAACTCATCGCTGGAGTGATTGCCGTTGCAGGACCTGAGGCGACCAGCGCTGGAGTCGTGTTGACGGGTGGTGGTTCTCAGCTCGACGGGATCACGACGCTCGCACGGGACATCCTGAAGGCCCCAGTCCGTGTTGCCGCTCCGGATGGGCCGCTTCTCGGCATCCTTGATGACTTCCAGGGCCCGTCAAGTGCCGCGACCCTCGGACTCTTCTCGTGGGTTGCCAGAAGCATGGGAGAGATCGGAATCACCGAGGAGCCTCAGGCCGGCATCGGTGGTCGGATCACAAGCGGCCTCAAGAGCCTCCTCTCACGCCTCCGCGGCTGAACTCGATCGAGCCGCGGCTGAGCCCGCCCGGCTCCCCTCGTTTATCCGTGCCGAGAAACCCTTCTGTACTCCAGGCGACGCTGCTACACTTCGGCAAGCCGACGGGAGGGCGGTCGCGACTTCAGGGAAGGCCCTGTGGCGCGTCCGACGTTCGGCAGTAAGCGGAGGGAGAGGCCGATGGCTTCGCAGACTGAGAACTTTGCGCTGATCCGCGTGGTCGGCGTCGGCGGCGCGGGCTCCAATGCGGTGAACCGCATGATCCGTGCGGAACTCCTCGGCGTTGAGTTCATCGCGGTGAACACCGATGCGCAAGCGCTGGTTAAGTCTCATGCTCCTACGCGCATCCGAATTGGCGATGCGATCTCTCGTGGCCTTGGCGCAGGGGGTGACTCTGCAGTTGGTGAACGTGCGGCGCATGAGGACCTGGAGAATCTCCGCAAAGCGCTTGATGGGTCCGACCTAGTCTTTGTCACCGCAGGGATGGGGGGTGGGACTGGCTCTGGGGCGGCACCAGTCGTCGCGAAGGTTGCCAAGGATCTCGGCGCGCTCACGATCGGAATCGTTACAAAGCCATTTGAGTTTGAAGGGAAGCGACGCGCGGCCGTTGCTCACGCCGCGGCTGAAGAGCTGCGCAAGTACGTTGACACCCTCATCGTAATCCCCAATGAGCGACTCCTTAGCGTGGTGAGTCGCCAAACCTCGATGGAAGACTCCTTCCGGATTGCCGACGATGTGCTCCGTCAGGCCGTTCAGGGGGTGAGCGACGTGATCACCGTTCCTGGGATCATCAATCTTGACTTCGCCGATGTGCGGAGCATCATGAAAGATGCCGGTTCGTCATTGATGGGAATAGGACGCGCCAGCGGAGAGAACCGTGCCCGAGCCGCCGCTGAACTCGCGATCTTGTCACCGCTCCTTGAGCTTGACATCCAGGGTGCGACAGGCGTGCTGGTGAACGTCGCTGCGTCCTCCACGGTGACGCTACACGAAGTGAATGAGGCCATCAACCACATTACGGAGCGAGCCGATCCAGAGGCGAACATCATCTTCGGTACGTCGCTTGACGAGACGCTCGCAGACGAAGTTCAGATCACGGTGATCGCGACAGGATTCGCAGGGAATTCACGCAGCCAGTCATCCGCTGCTGCCCGTCAGCGCGCCGAATACCCGTTTGGGGGTGCGGATGATCCAGCTCCCCGCTGGAGCCCAGCCACGGAAGCCGCAGCTCCATCGGTGAGCGCGGGGTCGGCAGGTGGCGTGACCCCGGTCGCGCAGCCTTCAACCACGCCATCCTGGACTCCGGTCACGCACCCTGCTGTTTCGCAGCCACTGGGAGATCCTGCGCAACCCGCTGATGCTGGGGTGACGCCGTCGCCCGTTCCGAGTGACGAGCTGGAGATTCCCGCCTTTCTCCGTCGCCGCTCCTAGCCTTCAATGCGATCGATTGCGGAACAGCTTGCAACCCTTCGCGCCCAGATTCGTGCCGCTGAGGAGCGCGCTGGTCGTCCGCCAGAGAGCTGCGCACTCCTTGCCGTGAGCAAGGGTGTTTCTGCCGAACGTGTGGCCGAGGCGATTGATGCTGGCCAGTACCATTTTGGCGAAAATCGTGTGCAGGAACTTGAGGAGAAGCGGGCAGCCGTCACCCTCCTTCGTCCGGGAGCTGAGACGATTTGGGAGCTCATCGGACCACTCCAGAGCAACAAGCTGCGCCGCGCGCTCGCTGTTGCCGATCGCATAACTTCCGTTGATCGTATGGATCTTCTAACGAGGCTAGTCGGGGCGTCGAACGACGCCCCAGGAGTGACCTCCATCGCGCTGCAGGTGAACAGTGACGAGGACCCCGCAAAGGCGGGCTTCGCACCTGCAGCGCTGCGCGATGCACTGCCCGATGTCGCGACACTTCTTCGCGGCTCGAAGGTGGTGATTGATGGATTGATGATGATCGGCCGGCTCACGGATGACCAGGCTGCGGCACGGCGAAGCGTTGCCGCATTTGTCTCCTATGCGACCTCCCTCCGAGCGTCGGCGGCGGATGTTGGTCTCCATGTTGGCCCCCTCCTCTCAGCGGGGATGAGCGGCGATTTTGAGGTCGCGGTTGAAGAGGGCTCGACACAGGTCCGGCTTGGCAGCGCACTCTTCGGCGCACGCGGTTAACCTTTAGCCATGGGCTTCACGCCGCAGCTCGCAGCCGATTTGATCTTGCAGACACTCTGGTTTGTTGTGCTCGCACGCGTGCTGGTCTCATGGGTAGACCGCTCTGGGAGCGGGCGCGTCTCCCGAATCTTGGTTGACATGAGTGAGCCGATCCTCGGGCCAGTTCGTCGAATCCTTCCGACTACTGCAGGGATTGACTTCTCTCCGATTGTGGTGATGATCCTCCTACAGTTCCTGCGTCGCCTCCTCTAGCGAGACGCAAGTACGCGCAGGATTCGTCTAGAATCCACCTCTCGGGCGATTAGCTCAGTTGGTTAGAGCGCACGGTTCACATCCGTGAGGTCACTGGTTCGAGTCCAGTATCGCCCACCATGTTGGGCGTTACTGCCTCGCCATCCGTCGGAGCACCGCCGGCATGATGCCGCCTTCGCGGTATGTTGCAAGTTCCATCGGACCGTCCAGGCGGACGATCAGCTCAATGGACCGCCTGTTGTTGGTCGATTCATCACCAATGCCGGTTGAGGCGACCTGAACCTTCACGCGGCCACGGGGGCTGATCGCGGTGAGGCCTACAATCGTGAATCGCTCGCTGCCATCCAGCGCATGGCTCGCGGCGCTCTCGCCGGGGAGGAACTGCAGAGGCAAGATGCCCATGCCGATCAGATTGGAACGGTGGATGCGCTCATGTGATTCGGCGATCACGGCGCGGACGCCGAGCATCTGCGTCCCCTTTGCAGCCCAGTCTCGACTTGAACCTGAGCCGTACTCCTTCCCCGCAATGATGATCAGCGGCGTTCCCTCCTCCTTGTAGCGAGCTGCCGCGTCGGCGACCGCTAGGAGCTCGCCGCTGGGGAGATGCTTGGTCACTGGTCCCTCTTTGCCTCCGGCGAGTGTGTTGCGCAGACGCGTATTCGCGAAGGTTCCGCGCATCATCACTTGGTCATGGCCACGTCGTGCTCCATACGAGTTGAAGTCGCCAACAGCAACCCCGCGTTCAATCATCCAGCGGCCAGCAGGGGAGTCCGCGCGAATGGAACCCGCAGGCGAAATGTGATCGGTGGTGACGGAGTCACCAAGGAGGAGGAGCGCGCGGGCATCGTGGACATCGGCAATCGGTGAGGCGATCATGGGGATCTGTTCCGTAAACGCTGGGCGGGCGATGTATGTTGAGGCGGGATCCCATTCGTAGGTGCGACCGGTTGGCACCGTCAGCGCCCGCCAGCGGGCGTCGCCTGCAAAGAGATCGGCGTAGCTCTTCTTGTAGAGGGTGGCATCCGCCGCCGCGGCGACCGCTCTTGCGATCTCTTCATCTGCGGGCCAGATGTCGCGAAGGAAGACGGGAGTGCCGTCTCGATCGTTGCCGATCGGGTCTTGATCAAGATTCGTCACCACGTTGCCCGCCAGCGCGAGGGCGACCACGAGTGGTGGGGAGGCGAGGTAGGCGGCACGCACCGCAGGATGAATGCGTCCTTCAAAGTTCCTGTTCCCCGAGAGGACGGCAGCAACAAGGAGCTCTTCACGCTCCACCGCGGTGGCGATCACTTCGTCGAGCGGCCCTGAGTTCCCGATGCACGTCGTGCAGCCGTAGCCAGCCACGGTGAATCCGAGCGTGGCGAGCGGTTCCAAGAGTCCCGCGCGCTCTAGGTATGCGGTGACGACACGTGACCCTGGAGCGAGACTCGTCTTCACCCATGCTGGTACGCGCATCCCGCGCGCCACCGCGTTCCTCGCCAGTAGACCAGAGGCGATCATCACCGAGGGGTTTGAGGTGTTGGTACACGAGGTGATCGCAGCGATCGCGACCGCTCCATCGCGCATGGTTCCTCCCCCAACCGTGGCGCTGTGTGCCTTCGATCCCGCGCGATCTGGGTAGGTCTCCTCAAAGCCCTTCCCGAGATCGGGGAGGGGGACTCGATCCTGCGGGCGCTTCGGTCCGGCGAGCGACGGAACGATCTCGGCAAGACTGATCTCGACCACTTCGTCGTAGAGCGGCTCCTGCCCACTGACTCGCCAGAGGCCCTGCGCCTTGGCATACGTTTCAACCAACGCAATCTGCGCGCTCTCGCGACCAGTCACGCGCAGGTAATCGAGGGTGATCTCGTCAATCGGGAAGAGCGTCGTCGTAGCGCCGAACTCTGGCGACATGTTGGCGATGGTCGCTCGATCGGCGAGGGAGACGGTGGAGAGGCCGTCACCGAATGCCTCGACGTATGCACCGACCACGCCATGTGCGCGGAGTCGCTCGGTTACGGTCAGGACAAGATCGGTTGCCGTAGTTCCCGCAGGGAGCTTCCCTGTGAGCTTGAGCCCGACAATCTTCGGCAGCGGGGAGAAGAGTGGCTCGCCGAGGAGTACCGCTTCCGCCTCAATGCCGCCGACGCCAAAGCCGAGGACTCCAAGCGCAGAAATCATCGTGGTGTGCGAATCCGTGCCGACACAGGTATCTGGGAATGCGAGTGGCCCCCCCTCGACCTCCTCCACGCGGACCACCGTGGCCAGGCTCTCGAGGTTTACCTGGTGCACGATTCCTGCGCCTGGGGGAACGACGCGGAACCTGTCAAACGCGCCTTGGGCCCAGCGGAGCAACTGGTACCGCTCGGCATTGCGTTCGTATTCTCGTGCCACGTTCTGCTCGAGCGCTTCCGCGGTTGCCCATCGATCGACTTGTACCGAGTGGTCAATCACAAGATCAGCTGGGACTTGAGGGTTGATGCGTTCAGGATCAGTGTCAAGTTCACGCGCCGCATCACGGAGCGCTGCGAAGTCAACCACTGCTGGGACGCCCGTGAAGTCCTGAAGCACGACACGTGCAGGAGAGAAGGGGAGCTCACGTTCGTTGCCTGAAGACGCGGCCGCGGCCCCGGGCTTCCATGCCAGATACGCGTGGACATCCTCGTCACGGACAAAACCGTTCCCGGACCGTCTCGCAGCTCCTTCGATCAGGATCTTGAGGATGATCGGGAGCTGATCCCATGGAGTGGCCGGCGCTGGGAGACGCTCAAGTGCGATCCGATCTGGGAGGCCAGCGCCGAGGCTCGTGCGCGTGTGTAATCGATTGGCCAAAGCCCCTCCTCTCGCTCACCGCAGCTGCGCGGGTCTCTCGTAGCGTAGCGCGCAGCCACACGATACGCCCCGTCACGAGGGGCTACCATTGACGCAACGAAACGCTCCTTCGGGAGCTTGAGCCTGATGAGACAGGAGCATCTATGCCGCTTACGAAGCGCACCGCGGTCTCCGCGGGAGGGCTGGTCATTCGTGCCGTTGCGGGAAGGCCAGAGATCGTCGTTGGTCGACGGCGCCGAGAGCGCGATGGTTACGTCTGGTCGCTCCCAAAGGGAACTCCCGAAGAGGGAGAGACCCGCGAGGAGACCGCCCTGCGCGAGGTTCGGGAGGAGTCGGGACTAGAGGTTCGAATCCTTTCGTACTTCGCCGCAATCTCGTACTCGTTTGTCCGCACTGGCGAGCGCATTGAAAAGACGGTGCACTACTACCTGATGGAGCAGGTGGGCGGAAGCTTTGATGCCTATGACAAAGAGTTTGAAGAGTTGCGTTGGGTGCCAATGGACGAAGCCATCGCCTTGTTGGACTTCCAGACTGAGAGCGCGCTGGTCCAGCGCGCCTATGATGCACTGACCCTGACCTGATGCGTCGCACCGCTCTCCATGACGAGCATCTCAGGCTCGGTGCCCGCATGGTTGACTTCGCTGGGTGGGAGATGCCAGTGCAGTACGCCGGTGTGATTGAAGAACATCAAACCGTTCGAGCGAACGTCGGAATCTTCGATCTCGGTCACATGGGAGAGATTTGGGTTCGTGGCCCTCATGCAGGCGCCGCCCTCGACCGGGCCCTTGTCTCGCTGCCATCGGCACTGAAACTTGGACGGGCGCAGTACAGCATCATCGTGAATGACGCGGGAGGAATGGTCGACGACCTGTTGGTCTACCGGGTCGCGGATGAGGAGTGGCTGGTTGTGGCCAACGCGTCTAACACCGCCCGCGTCGCGACCCTCCTTGCTCAGCGCATCGGCGCCTCCGCGAGCGTTTCCGATGAGAGTGAACCGACTGCAATGATCGCGATTCAAGGACCGCGTAGCAGCGATGCTGTCGCGGCTCTGTTCGAACCAGAGGAGGCGGACGCGGTTCGCGCGTTAGGCAACTATGCCTGTCTCAGGAGTGTTGCACTCGTTGCCGGCAGCCGAATTCCGCTCGTCGTTGCGCGTACCGGCTACACCGGTGAAGACGGTTTTGAGTGCTATCTTCCGGCGGATTCCGCGACCACCGTTTGGCGGGCACTCCTAACCCCTGGCAGACCGGGAGCGCCTCTGCCGCATCCGATCGGACTCGGTGCCCGAGACACGCTGCGGTTGGAGGCGGGGATGCCACTCTTCGGCAATGAGTTGCGCGAAGATCTCACCCCATTTGATGTAGGGCTCGGACGAATCGTCAGATTCAACAAGGGAGAGGGTTTCGTTGGCGACGCGGCGCTCACCGCACGTTCCACCGCGGGGGCACAGGTTGGACGAGTTCTTGTTGGATTGAAGATCACTGGCCGCGGGATCGCTCGCCACGGGCATGGAGTACATCTCCCCGGTGGGGGTCTGATTGGACACATCACTTCGGGGACTCATTCGCCAACGCTCGGCTTCCCAATCGCACTCGCTGATCTCATTGCGTCTGCAGGACCGTACCCACTGGGCACATCGCTTGAGGTGCTCATTCGCGAGGAGCGAGTCGCAGCATTAGTGACTGGCGTACCATTTGTTCCTAAGGGAGTGATCGGAACCGAAAGAGCATGGGAGGTACACGATGAGTTCACCGGTCGAGCTTCGCTACTCAAAGGAGCATGAGTGGGTACGTGTGCAGGGAGACGTTGCCGTGATTGGCATCACCGCACATGCCGCCAATGAACTGGGGGACGTCGTTTTTGTCGACCTTCCCCAAGTGGGAGCCACGATCAAGCAGTTTGCGATCTTCGGCGCAGTTGAGTCGGTGAAGGCTGTCAGCGACCTCTTCAGCCCTATCTCCGGCAGCGTAATTGCGCGAAATGAAGCGCTTTCAACTGCGCCGGAGTCGATCAACGCCGATCCATACGGTTCAGGTTGGCTCCTAGAGATACGGTTAGGAGATCCCACAGAGCTCGACCTGCTCCTCGACGCGGCGGGATACGACAAGCTCACCGCATGACTCGTCGAACGATCGGACCGCTCTCTTTGGCGTTTCTGATCGCGGTCTCTAGTGCCGCCTGTTCAATCGTGGGTGGTTCAGCGCTTCGTGTCGCGCTGACTGCTGAACCAGTCAACCTCAGTGCCGCCTACCAAGACGAAGCGTCAGCGTTCGTAGGCGGGCTGGTGCATGCGGGGCTCTATCGGCCGGACGCCAGGCTTCTTCCGCAACCAGTTCTCGCTGAGGGGGCGCCGCTCTCATCAGCTGGAGGAACGACGTTTCAGGTGACCTTAAAGCCTGGATTGACCTTCCATGACGGTTCGCCGGTGAGCGCGAAAGATGTTCTCTTTACCTATGAACTTGCGAAGAGTGGGGAGTGTCCGCTTGCACCTGACATTTGTGATGTGGTGAGGACGCACCTTGAATCGGTAGAATCAGACAGTTCCAACGTCGTCCGGTTTCGCCTGATCTCAAGTTGGGCGCCATGGCGTACCCGCGGCTTGACGATTCCGATCCTCCCACGGCGGGCGGTTGAGGAGTCGCTCGAGCGTTTCCACGATGGGATCAGCGGAGTGGACCGTACGCTCGTCACAACGGTACGCGAGAACATCGTCGCGCAACTTGAGGCAACCGCGTGCGCAACAACAGGCGATGGGAATTGTCAGTACGCGGCATTTATTGGAGAACTGGAGCGCGTGCTCAACGCGTCTGGTGTTCAACTTCCAGATGTACGCATCTTCCCTGGGGTAAGCAACGGCAGTCAGATCCTTACCTCACAAAGTGATGAGATTTACGCTCGTGATCTCTACGCGCGACTGATCACCCTCGAGGCGTACCTACTTGCACCTGCAGAGAGTCAGTTGGCGGTTGCATATCCGCTCCTGGACATCCAGCTCGCGCCGATTGGCGCCGGTCCATTCCAATTCAACGAACGAGTACCGGGGGCTTCAGTGCTTCTCGATGCGTTTCGCGCGTTCGCGCTCGGCACCCCAAAGATTCGCCAGATCAGGATCAACCGATTCGTAAGCGAGTCGGCCGCAGTTGCCGCGTTCCAGTCATCTCAGGTTGACTGGGTTCCGTACCTGAGTGGTACGAGCCTTGCGGGCGTGAGTGTTCCTGACGGTGGCGAGCTCATGGAGGGCCCGTCATCGCGTGGCTACACATATCTCGCCTTCAATCTGCGGCCGGGAAGACCATTCGCTGACAACTTGGTTCGGAGCGCCCTCAGCACGTGCGTTGAATTAGAGGATGTCGCGCAGAGTGCAACAAGTGGCGCTAGCTTCTCAGTCAGTAGCACGGTAACCCCGGGATCCTGGGCGTTGCCGGCCGCGAGTATTCGCGAAGCCTCGTTTGATCCAAGCGGAGCACGAAGTGCCCTTCTTGCAGATGGGTGGCAAGAGGAGAGTGATGGGGTCTTCGCCAAGCTTGGCACACGACTCGAAGGAGAGATCCTCGTTCGAGAGGGGCTGAGCGCTCGCCTGAGCGCTGCGCAATCTATTGCGGATCAGGCGTCGGCATGCGGGTTCTCCATTACCGTTTCTGTGCAGCCGTATCGAAGCGGAATCCTGCCGAGACTCCAGTATCCAGTTGATTTCGACGCCTACATCGGCGGCTGGCAGTGGAGTCTCGACCCTGATGACACCGATCTGTTTGGGTCTGAGGCTTGCCCCACGGAAGATGCGCCCGCGGGGAAGAACTTCGTCTGTTGGCAGAGCGAGCGCGCGGACAGCCTCTTGCGCCAGGCGGTGACCGGTTCCAGTGAAGAAGTGCGCGCGCCGATCTATGCAGAGTTTCAGGCACTACGTCGCAGCGAGCGTCCCTACCTCTTGCTCTGGGCAGATGCTGGGTATACACTTCTCGACACAACGTTTACGTGGCCAACGCGAGAGACCGATGCCGCAAGCCTGCTCTATGCGTGGTCGATTGAAACATGGAGTAAGGAGTAAGGACACTGATGAGCGACGCGCGTCAATGGAGCATACCTCCCGAACTTCTCATTGATGCTGACGCGGTCCACGCCGTCTGCCGAGCGTTCATTGTTGACGAGTTCAAGAAGATCGGCGTTCGGAACGCGATCTTAGGTCTCTCCGGAGGAATAGATTCAGCACTTGTCGCATTTCTGACTGCAGACGCCATTGGCGCTGATCGACTTCGCACATACACTCTTCCGTACCGCACCTCTGCCGCACGCTCTCGTGAAGACGCCCTCGCCGTGGCGCACGCGATTGGGTGCAGCGTTGAAGAGGTGCCGATCAGCGCTGGCGTGGACGCCGTAGAGTCTGCGCTGCCAGCAGGCAGTCCGATTACGCCGATTCAGCGTGGCAACATAGCCGCTCGCGTGCGCATGATCACGCTCTATCACGAGTCTGCTCGTCATGATGGCATCGTGATGGGAACTGGGAACAAATCTGAGGCGATGATCGGCTACACCACGCTCCACGGTGATGCCGCGTGTGCAATCAATCCGATCGGCGATCTCTACAAGAGTCAGGTCCGAGCTCTCGCCGCTCATCTCGGAGTTCCCGATGCAATCCTGACCAAAGCGCCCAGCGCGGACCTCTGGCCTGGCCAGACCGACGAAGGGGAGGGTGGTTTTGACTATCCTACGCTCGATCAAATCCTCATCCGCTTGGTTGACCGAGGGTTGAGCGCTGACGCGGTCGTCGCAGATGGATTTGAGCCGGCGTTGGTTGCGCGAATTCAGAAGATGATTGCCGCATCGCAGTTCAAGCGGGAGATGCCACCCTTCCCCAGGATCACCACGTAGTTTGTTGAGCTGGTCGTCAAAAGATGGGTGACGGCCGAGGCGGCGGCGCAACTCCAGGAGCACTACACATCGTTTCCACGCCAATCGGAAATCTCGCCGATCTCTCGCCCCGGGCTGTGGCCGTGTTGCGCGAGGTACGCCTAATCCTCGCGGAGGATTCGCGCGTTGCACGGGTGTTGCTCTCATCCATCGAAGTGAACACAGAGACGACATCGCTCCCTGGCTTTGATGAATCGGATCGAATTGCGCCAATCATCGCTCGGCTTCTGGCGGGGGAGGCAGTAGCGCTCATTAGCGATGCTGGGACCCCGTTGGTCAGCGACCCTGGAGCGCAGCTTGTGCGAGCGGCGATCGCCGCAGGAGTCCGCATCGTTCCGATCCCTGGCGCATCCGCGCTCCTCGCTGCCGTGGTCGCATCTGGCGTTGCTGGTGCACGTTGGAACTTCGAAGGCTTCCTCCCTCGTAGCGGTTCGGATCGTCGACGTGCCATTGGCGCGCTCGCAGCGGATCTTCGCGCGAGCGTGATTTACGAGGCGGGGAACCGCGTGGCTGAAACCCTGCGAGATTTAGTGGAGGCGGCAGGTCCAGACCGTCCCGCGGCACTCTGTCGGGAGCTTACGAAGATGCATGAAGAGATCCGACGCGGCTCTCTCGCAGCGCTCGCAGGGCTCGTTGAGTCTGGAGCGGTTGATGGTCGCGGTGAGTTTGTCATCGTGCTTGGTGAGTCAATCGCGGATGTCACCGAATCCGACGTTGACGGCGCGTATCTTGCTGCGCTTGCTGCTGTTGAGCAGCGCATCGCGGAAGGTTCTTCTCGCAGTGATGCGGTTCGAGCGATCGCGGCAGCGTGGAAGCTCGACAGGCGCAGACTCTGGTCGCTGGCGCACCGCGACGCGGCCGAGGGGGAGTAACCGCTCGGCCGCGCCAACGCTACGCGCGAACCGGAGCGATCTCCTCGCCGTATTCCGCCTCACATAGATCAGTCGGTTCGCCACCCTGCGCGACGGGCTCCGCACTTTGGGGTTTCGGGCCGAGGAATTCGAGACGGTTGACGATGACCTCCGTCATCCAGCGCCGTGCCCCTTCACTCTCCCACTCGTGCGCCTTCAGTCGCCCATCGATCGCAACGAGTGACCCGGCCTGTAGGTGGGTGGCCGCGATCTCCGCGAGCTTCTCCCAGAAGACAAGGCGGTGGAACTCCGTCCGCTCTTCGCCGCCTCGGTAGTCGTGGCTGGCGAGGCTCCCCACCGCAACCTTGCTCCCCGAAGGCAGAGACTTGATCTCCACCGGCTTGGTCATCCTCCCTGCCAGCATCACCTTGTTCATCGTGGCTCCTCTCTCGAGGCGGGCCCCAGGGGTCTCACCCTGCGCCTTTACCCGCTCCGTGCACGAAGCATCCCCTTGCGCGCATACGGCGGACGTATCGTGTGCGACACTCGGTCGCGATGCGGTACTACCTGACGACGGCCATCGCCTACGCAAACAACAAGCCTGGCCTGCACACGCTCTATGAGGTGATTGGGGCGGATGTCATCGCGCGCTGGAGAAGGATGGGCGGCGACGAGGTGCGCTTCCTCACCGGCACCGACGAGTACTCCGTGAACATCGCCGCCCGCGCAGAAGAGGAGGGGCTCTCGCCGAAGGCCTTCGTTGATCGCAACGTTGCCCTCTTCAAGGAGAGCGAGGCACTGCTACTGATCACTCCAGATCGCTTTATCCGCACCACCGATGCGGATCACACCCTCGCAGCGCAGGAGATGGTGCGCCGATCATTTGCTACCGGGGACATCTACCTTGGAACCTATGAGGGGTGGTACTGCCCAAACGAAGGGTTTCGTGCAGCGGGCGATGTGGTCAGCGAGGGGAGTGCGACGGTCTGTCCTAATCATCCAGGTGTTCTACTTCAGTGGCTCAAAGAGCGAAACTGGTTCTTCCGACTCAGCGCGTACCAGGAGCGACTTGAGGCGTGGCTGAATCAGGATCCTTCGCCGGTACAGCCTGAGTATCGGCGCAACGAGATGCTCGGGTTCGTTCGCCAAGGACTTGAAGATTTCTCCATTAGCCGTGAAGGCGGAAGCTGGGGCATCCCCTTCCCGATTTACGAAGACGGGACGAGTGCGCTCGGCGCTGACGGGAGCGGTGACCCTGCCGCGGGGACTATCTATGTTTGGTACGACGCGCTGATCAACTACCTCACGGGTGCCGGCTTCCCAGCCGATCCAAGTGGAGCACCATGGTGGCCCGCGGATCTGCACATCATCGGGAAGGACATCAATCGTTTCCACTCAGTCTTCTGGCCGGCGATGCTGTGGAGCGCTGGACTCCCTGCACCGAAGAAGATCTGGGTGCACGGATGGCTTCTCTCCAGTGGCGAAAGGATGAGCAAGAGTCGCGGAAACTTCCTTGATCCCGATAATGCCGTTGCTGCGCTCGGTGCGGATGGTGCTCGCTTTGTCGCCTTGCGTGAGGTTCCGTTTGATCGCGATGGAGATGTAAGTTGGGACTCCATCATCCGCCGCTACAACGCAGAGCTTGCAAATGACTTTGGGAACCTTGTGAACCGTGCGTCAACGCTGGCGAATCGTGTGTTCGGGGGAGATGCGCCCGCGCCGCGTGCAGCGGGAGACTCGTCGCTCGCCGCTGATTGGGAGTCTGCGCGCCATAAGAGCGAGGAGGCGATGAACGTCCTCGCGCTTCACGAATGGATCGGTGCGCTCTGGGAGTTCGTTGGAGCTGCAAACCGATATGTTGACGGAGAGAAGCCGTGGGAGTTGGTGAAGGCGGCGAAGGCGGGCGATGCGGAGGCGCGGGCACGACTCGCCGATGTGCTCGGTGATCTCCTTGAAGCGTGCCGACTCGTCGCGCTTTATGCGGCTCCGGTGATCCCGACGGTGTCTGAGAAGATCTGGAGCCTGCTCGGCTATCAGTGGCCGTATGACGCTTCTGGGCACGGTGCTACCCCGCGAAGTGATCTTGCAGGGTGGGGGAGTGCAACCCGTAGCGGTCCGCTCGGAGAGCCAACACCACTCTTCCCTCGACTTGACGCTGATGAGCCCACGTCTTCCGCTGACTGACGCGCACGGCCACCTTCAGGCCGAGCGCTTCGACGCCGATCGCGAAGAGGTGATCGCGAGACTGATTCCTGCGGGGGCGACGCGGCTTCTCGTTCCGTCCTGGAGTTCAGCGAGTTCGCGCGGCGCACAAGAGATCGTGCAGGCAAACCCGTGGATGGATGCGGCGATTGGCATCCATCCACACCACGCGGCGGACGAGGCGCATCTGCGGGCCACACTTCTGGCGGGGGCCGATGCGCCAGAGATTGTGGCGATCGGCGAGACGGGGATCGACACGAAGCGGAACTTCGCGCCGATTGCCGACCAGGTGGCGAACCTTGAGGCACACATCGAGGTTGCTGTAATGCTTGGGAAGCCGCTGATCCTCCACTGCCGATCTGCGGGTGACGCTGATGACGCGCAGCGGCTGTTGATCAAGACGCTGAAGGGGTCGGCGATCACGGGCGCACAAGGCCGCGCGGCCTTCAACGACCGCCCTCCGTTCATCTTGCATAGCGCCTCAGGGAGCGCCGAGTACATCAACGAAGGGCTCGCGCTCGGCGGTGTGGTCTCACTCTCGGGACTCGTCTTTCGCCCGGAAGAGCGCGCCACCGAAGGTTGGGTTCGCAGCATCCCGCTCGACCGACTCTTGACGGAGACGGACGCGCCCTGGCTTGCGATGCCCGGTGCCCCAGACCCGAGCCGTAACGAGCCAGCGAACGTTGCTCTGACCCTCGCTTGGATCGCGGAGCGGCGTGCTGAACCGATCGAGCTCCTCGCTGCGGCGATCAGTGCGAACTACGACCGAACATTCCCGCGCAGTCGGCCTCGGCCTGACCTGACTCCACGCTCAGCCTGAACATGCTGTTGGCACTCTCCAGGCGAGAGTGCTAACATCCCCTCAAGCGCACGGTTCGTGCGCGCTGTGAGTATCCGCAGCTGGCAAAGTGCCCGCTGCCCAGCAGGAGGTTAACCATGGCGAAGAAGGCATCACTCCGACCCCTCGGCGACCGCGTGGTCGTCAAGCCGGTCCCGCGCGACGAGAAGACTGCGAGCGGGATCATCCTTCCTGACACGGCACAAGAGAAGCCGCAAGAGGGCGAAGTCGTCTCCGTTGGCCCAGGCCGCATCCTTGATGACGGGAAGCGCGAGCCAATTGACGTGAAGGTGGGGGATCGCGTACTCCACGCGAAGTACGCCGGCACCGAGTTCAAACTCGACGGCGCGGAGTACCTAATCGTCGGCGCGAAGGACATCCTCGCGATCGTCGAGTAGCGCGATAGTCGAACACGGTTAAACAATCAATTGAAGTAGAGAGAGAAAGTAGAGGGACAAAATGGCAAAGCAGGTTGTCTTCGACGAAGCGGCACGACGCGCGCTCAAGCGCGGCATTGATAAGCTCGCTGACACGGTAAAGGTGACGATCGGCCCTAAGGGTCGAAATGTGGTCCTCGACAAGAAGTTTGGCGCACCAACGATCACCAATGACGGCGTGACGATTGCACGTGACATCGAGCTGGATGATCACTTTGAGAACATGGGCGCGCAGCTTCTTAAGGAAGTTGCCACCAAGACCGACGATGTTGCTGGTGACGGCACCACAACCGCCGTGGTTCTCGGTCAGGCGCTCGTAACCGAAGGGCTTCGCAACGTTGCCGCTGGTGCAAATCCAATGGTGATCAAGCGCGGACTCGACAAGGCGGTCGCCGCCGTTGTCGACGAGATCAAGGCGCACTCACGCAAAGTAGACACGCGCGAACAGATTGCGGCTGTTGCCTCAATCTCCGCTGCAGACCCGAGCGTCGGCGAGCTGATCGCTGAAGTGATGGGGAAGGTTGGCAAGGATGGTGTGATCACCGTCGAGGAAGGCCAGTCGCTCGGCCTTGACAAGGAGTACACGGAGGGGATGCAGTTCGATCGTGGCTATATCTCTGCCTACTTCGTCACGAATGCAGATCGAATGGAGGCGCAGCTGGACAATCCGGCGATCCTCATCACCGACAAGAAGATCTCCGCAGTGCAAGATGCACTCCCTGCACTCGAGAAGGCTGTCGGCACTGGCCGACCACTCTTGATCGTTGCGGAAGATGTTGACGGGGAGGCGCTCGCCACCCTCGTGGTCAACAAGATTCGTGGCACCGTGCAGGTGCTTGCGGTGAAGGCACCAGGCTTCGGCGACCGACGCAAGGAGATGCTCCGCGATATTGCGGTGCTCACCGGCGGCACGGTGATCTCCGAGGAGGTCGGCCGCAAGTTGGACAGCGTGACCGCCGAAGACCTCGGCTCCGCACGTCGCGTGGTTTCGTCCAAGGACAACACCACCATCGTGGATGGTTCCGGGAAGCCGGCCGAGATCAAGGCGCGCATGGCACAGATCAAGGCACAGGTCGAGGAGACCACATCGGACTATGACAAGGAGAAGCTCCAGGAGCGTCTCGCGAAGCTCTCCGGTGGCGTGGCCGTGATCAAGGTCGGCGCCGCAACGGAAGTGGAGCTCAAGGAGAAGAAGCACCGCATCGAAGATGCGCTCTCGACGACCCGCGCGGCGGTTGAAGAAGGGATCGTCGCTGGTGGTGGAACCACGCTCCTTCAGGCACGCTCTTCTCTGGACAAGTTGAAGCTTGAGGGTGACGAACAAGTTGGCGTCGACATTGTCCGACGCGCACTTGAAGCGCCAGCCCGGCAGATTGCTGAGAACGCGGGCGCCCGAGGCGACGTGGTGATCGAGGCGATCTTGAAGGCGAAGCGCGGCACCGGCTTTGACGCAGCCACTGACACGATGGTCGACATGTTCGAAAAGGGGATCGTGGACGCCGCCAAGGTGACGCGATCAGCCTTGCAGAACGCAGCGTCGGTGGCCGCGATGGTGCTCACCACCGAAGCGGTCGTGAGCGACATCCCAGAGAAGAAGGAAGCGGCGGCCCCTGGCGGCCATAGTCACGGCGGGGAGATGGACTTCTAGTAGCCATCACAGACGCAGGTGTGCGAGGGCTCCCAGCAGGGCTGGGAGCCCTCGCGCCGTTCCGGCTACAGAACATGGGAGTGCGTGATCCATGGGGTACGGGCGGTAGAATCTTTTCGTGAACCTCCCCACCGATCCAACCGCCGACGCGCCGCGAGACTCCGTCCTTACGCGGCAGAAGGGGACGGAACGATCCGATGAGGCTTCCGTCGAGGAGCGCATCCTTGGCCCACTCAATGAGGTCCAGCGGCGGGCGGTAACGACCACCAGCGGCCCACTCCTCGTTCTCGCGGGCGCAGGCTCGGGGAAGACGCGCGTCATCACCCACCGCATCGCCTGGCTCATTGGACACGAGGGGGTCGCCCCGTGGCGCATCTTGGCGGTGACCTTCACCAACAAGGCAGCGACCGAGATGCGTGCGCGACTTGAGGAGATGATCGCCGAACGCTCGCGCGACGTCGCGATGGGCACATTCCATAGCCTGTGCGTGCGCATGCTCCGACGCGATGGCGAAGCGATCGGACTACCGCGGGAGTTTGTGATCTACGACGCGGACGATCAGGCACGCGTCATCAAAGGGTTTCTGAAGGAGGATGACCTCCCCGCAACAGGCTCCACGAAGCCAAGTCTGATCTTGGGCGCGATCAGCCGTGCGAAGAATGACGGCCTCACCCTTGATCAGATGGAGGATCGAGCTGTCACGCACCACGAACGACTCATTGCAGGGCTCGCAAGACGATACGCAGCAGAGCTCACGCGACTTGAAGCACTTGACTTTGATGATCTCTTGATCCAAGGACTTCGTCTACTGACGGAGGCGCCAGCGGTCGCTGAGCGTTATCGAACGAAATGGCAATACTTGCATGTAGATGAGTATCAGGACACAAACCGCATCCAATACGCATGGATTCGGGAACTCGCCGCACAGCATGGCAATCTTTGCGTGGTGGGCGATGATGACCAATCAATCTATTCATGGCGCGGTGCGGACATTCGAAACATCTTGGACTTTGAGCGCGACTGGCCGAAGGCAGAGGTGATCGCCCTTGAGCAGAACTATCGCTCGACGCAGTCGATTCTTGATGCTGCACACGGTGTTGTATCGAACAATCGTGGCCGTAAGGCGAAGAGGCTCTGGACTGCTCAGTCTGGCGGTCTCCCTATCCCTGTGTACGGTGCGTTTGATGCTGAAGACGAAGCGGCGTGGATCGTTCGACGCCTTGAAGAGCACGTAGCGCCGCGGCCGGGGAGGAGACGGAACGATAAGGCAGCCGAAGAGTCATACGGCGATATGGCGATCCTCTACCGGACAAACGCACAGTCTCGCGCGATTGAAGAGGCTCTCCTTCGAGCCTCAATTCCCTACCAACTCATTGGCGGAACTCGCTTCTATCAGCGCCGCGAAGTCAAAGATGCGCTTGCATGGTTACGCGTACTGCGGAGTGACACCGATCGAATCTCACTTGAGCGCATCCTGAACGTTCCTCCGCGTGGGATCGGCGAGAAGACGCTCACCCTCTTGCGAGAGGCGGCGGCACCGCGCAGTGACGCACCCGATGGGGTTCCTTTCGGGGGAGTGGTCGCCGCCGCTGGACGTGGTGAACTGGTCGGGATTGCGCCGAAGGCGCGCAAGGCGCTGGCTGATGTCGACAGCATGATTTCGCGACTGCGTGACCGCCTCGCGCTCACTGAACTCCCTGAGCTCCTTGATGCGGTCTATAGCGAAACTGGGTTACGTGCCTACTTCGCAAATGAAGGTATTGACGGGGAGGAGCGCTGGGCGAACCTGCTCGAGTTGCGTGGCATCGCTGGGCGCTTTCTCGAACTAGAGCCGCTCGATGCGCTGGATCGATTTATTGAGGAGACGGCACTCGTTGCAGATCAGGACTCCATTGAAGATGACAGTGAACGCGTGACGTTGATCACGATGCATGCGGCGAAGGGACTCGAATGGCCCTCCGTGTTCATCACTGGTCTCACGGAAGGTCTCTTTCCGCACAGCCGTGCGCTCATGGATGAGGATCAGATGGAAGAGGAGCGGAGGCTCTGCTATGTCGGCATCACGCGAGCGAAACGACGTCTCACGCTGACCTATGCGATTCGTCGCGGATGGGGCGACGGCGAAGGTGTGCCCTCGCGCTTCCTCGCAGAGATCCCAGATGAGTTGCTTGAGGTGGCTAATGATGAGGATCCACGCACGGACGGCGACACGAGGTTCGGCCGCGGGGTGGCAGGCTATCGATCGGCGCGCAGCGGCTTTGCGGGTGGCGGAGCCTGGCGCGAGGGGAGTGGACGTCCGGGTGCGCCAGATGGTCCTTTCAACCCCGGACGCGACCTTGAGGCGAAGCGCCGTGCGTACGCAGCTGGCGCCCGATCGGGCTCGCTGCGAGCGCCCGACCACGATGATGGTGTGGATGCCCCGTTTGCTGATCCAGACCACGATCAACCGCCGCCCACACGGCCAATCGGTCGAATCCCGCCTTGGGCCACTGGGCGCCTCGTGACAGAGGGAGAACGTCTGCCCTCCGGGATAACCCCGCCTCACGAGCAGTCAACGGTGCCAGAGCGCACCACAAAGATGGCGCGCGTTCGCATCCCGGGGGAGCGATACTTCCGCGATGGTGATCGGGTACAGCACGCCCACTTTGGCACGGGAGTTGTCGTGACATCGAAGCTGACGCGCAGCGATGAAGAGGTGACGATTGCGTTCGTCGGCGTAGGGGTAAAGACGCTCGCAGCGAGCCTTGCCAACTTGGAGATCGTCTGATGTCGAGCGTCCCGAGCGCAATCGCACGAAGACACGCAGCCCTCGTCGAACTGATCAACGCCGCGGATCGGGATTACTACGTGACCGATGCGCCACGCCTTTCCGATTCGGAATACGATGCGCTGCGTCGTGAGCTTGAAACGATTGAGGGGGAACATCCTACTCTCTCCAGTGAAGCGTCTCCAACACAGCGTGTTGGACCCCGTGAACTCGGTGGCGCTCTCGGTGAAGTGCAACACGAGCGTCCAATGCTCAGTCTCGCAAACGCATTCTCTCTGGAAGAGGTTGCAGCGTTCGTCCTCAGTGCCACAAAAGGATTGGGTGGCCGAGAACCTGAACTTGTTGCGGAGCTCAAGATTGATGGACTTGCGATCAGCCTGCGCTATGAGCGGGGGAACCTCGTGCGCGCGGCAACACGGGGTGACGGGACCAACGGCGAAGACGTCACCGAAAACGTACGGACCATTCGGGCGGTCCCCCCTGTTCTGCGCGAACCGATCACAGCCGAGGTGCGTGGAGAGGTGTATATGCCAAAGGCCGCGTTTGCCGCACTGAATGCAGCGAGAGAGGAGGAAGGGCTCCAGCTCTACGCAAACCCACGCAACTCTGCCGCAGGATCACTTCGGCAGAAGGACCCTCGAATCACGGCGGAGCGGAACCTCTCCTTCTTTGCCTACCAACTGTTCACGGAGGCACAGCCAGCGACGCAGAGCGCGACGCTCCAGCGACTCCATGCGCTTGGCTTCCCGATTGAGGTTCACGCACGCGCTGGCCTTAACGCCACTGGTGCAGCCGAGTTTCTTGCCGAGTGGGAGGAGAAGCGGCACGCGCTTTCTTATGAAACCGACGGGGCGGTGCTGAAGGTTGATGCTGAGAGCGATCAAGCGATTCTCGGGTCAATCTCCCGTTCTCCCAAGTGGGCAATCGCATACAAGTTTCCGCCTGAGCAGGTCACGACAACGCTGCTCAACATCGTCGTTGAGGTGGGTCGTACTGGCTACCTCACACCGGTTGCGGAGATGGAACCAGTACTCCTCGCAGGCTCCACGGTGAGACGAGCGACGCTCCACAATATTGATGAGATTCGGCGCAAAGATGTGCGGATCGGCGATGTCGTAATCTTGCAGAAGGCGGGCGATGTGATCCCAGAGGTTGTGCGATCCCTCCCAGCGCGACGACGCGGCGCGCTCCCGGAATTCGAGATGCCGACCCGATGCCCATCGTGCAAGAGCGAGGTGCTGCGGGATGAGGTTCGCCATCGCTGCCCAAATCCATGGTGTGAGGCGCAACTCTTTGAAGGGCTTCGTCACGCCATCGGGCGTGGTGCACTTGACATCGAGGGCCTTGGCGAAAAGCTGCTTGCGCAGCTAGTCGACCGAGGGCGGGTGCGTCGACTCGCGGATTTATTCACCCTTACGGCGAGCGACCTTGATGGACTGGAGCGTATGGGGAGCACTGCGGCGAAGGAGAAGAAGGGCGGCGCGAAACGTATTGACAACGTGCTGCGCGAACTGAGTCGGCGGAAAGAGCAAGAGCTCTGGCGTGTGCTCGTTGCGCTTGGGATCCGCCATGTAGGCGAGACAACGGCCCGAGATCTCGCTGCTGAGCTCTCGCGCCGAGTTCCCCCTGGCCCGGACTGGAGCGCGCGCGTCGCCGCAGAGCTGCGTCGCTTGAAACGGGGGGACCTGACCAGCGTAAACGGCGTGGGGGCAGTCGTGGGCGAGAGCATTGAGCGCTATTTCGCCAGTGATATCACGGGAGGCGGACTTCACGAACTTCTGTCCGCGGGGGTGACCTTCAAGCCGAGCACGATCCCTGTCGCAGTTGGCAGGGCGGGCCCATTGAGCGGAGAGGTCGTCGTCGTGACTGGGACGTTCGCGATTTCGGGCCTGAGTCGGCGGGAGGCGCACGATCGCATCCGCGCGGCAGGTGGAATCGTTGCTGAGGCCGTGAGCTCCAAGACGACCCTCCTCGTTGCAGGGGAGAAGGGTGGGAGCAAGCGCGCCGATGCAGAGAGGCTCGGCATACGAATCGTGGACGAGACGGGGTTTTTTCGGATCCTCGAGGAGTCTGCTTCGGGCGGGTAGGATGCTCGCATGAGCAAACTCACCCGAGCCGAAGTGGAGAAGGTAGCCGCACTCGCTCGCCTGGGCCTTACGAACGAAGAGATTGAGGCGTTGCAGGTCGACCTAAACCTGATCCTCGAGCAGTGGTCTCGCCTCGCCGAGGTGGATACTTCAAGCGTTCCGGCGAGCGCACAGACGATCGTTCAAGCGATGCGACTCCGTGTAGACACGCCGCAACCTTCGCTCTCTGCCGACGAGGCCCTGCAGAACGCACCCGCTCGTAATGTTGCCTATGTGAAGGTCCAGGCGATCCTGAGTGAGGAGGCCGACGGATGAGTGCAGAGCTTCGCCGGGCAACCGCCGCTCAACTTCGCGCCGGGTATGGGAGCGGTACGTTCACTTCGCTCGAGGTGGTCGACGAGCTCCTCGGCGCAATCACACAGGAAGATGCCGCACTCGGTGCGTGGCTGCATCTACGAACGGATGAGGTCCGTGGGGAGGCGCAACGCGCCGATGATGCGTATGCGGCGGCCCGAGCTAACCGACCAGACGCGGTTCATGCACTCGCACCTCTCCTTGGCGTCCCCGTTGCGCTTAAGGATCTCGTCAACATGCGAGGCACTCCAACCACCGCTGGCTCCAAGATGCTTGAGGGCTACGTTAGTCCATACGACGCCACGATCACGTCCAAGCTCAAGGCTGCGGGCGCGCTCATTCTCGGGAAGACGAACATGGATGAGTTTGCGATGGGCTCGTCAACCGAGTTCAGTGCGTACCGACGCACGGTCAATCCGTGGGATCGTGAACGCGTCCCAGGTGGCTCGTCAGGCGGATCCGCTTCGGCAGTTGCGGCGTTCCATGCACCACTCAGCATCGGCAGTGACACGGGTGGGTCAATCCGCCAACCGGCGAGCCTAACCGGGATCACAGGGATGAAGCCAACCTACGGCCGCGTCTCGCGCTATGGCATCGTCGCCTTCGCATCCTCCCTCGATCAGATCGGACCATTCGCGCGCAGCGCGCAGGACGCCGCGTTGCTGCTTCACGCGATTGCTGGATCTGACCCTCGGGATGCGACGAGCTCCACAACCCCTATTGATGCAGCGCTGCTAACGCTCCCTCATGGGGACCAGGCGGCGAGTGCGATCAAGGGGAAGCGCCTTGCCCTCCCGAAGGAGTACTTCGTCGCAGGGATGGAGCCGGGAGTGGAGGCGGCGGTTCGCGCCGCGGTTGCTTCACTGCAGTCGGCTGGCGCTGTCATTGATGAGGTGAGCCTGCCAACCACAGAGCATGCTCTTGCCACGTACTACATCGTGGCGCCGGCCGAGGCGTCTGCGAATCTTGCACGCTACGACGGAATCAGGTTCGGCGCGTCGAAGCATGGCGGAGGCGATCTGCTTGGTGGCTACCTATCGACGCGTGGACGCGGCTTCGGACCCGAGGTACGCCGACGCATCATGCTTGGTACCTATGCGCTCTCGGCAGGCTTTTATGACGCGTACTACCTCAAGGCACAGAAGGTGCGCACGCTCATTGCCCGTGACTTTGATCGCATCTGGTCGGCAGGGTATGACGCGATCGTCGCGCCAGCGAGTCCGTCAGTCGCGTGGAAGTTTGGCGCAAAGTTGAGTGATCCTGTCGCCATGTATCTCGCCGATGCCTGTACGATCCCAACGAACATGGCGGGGCTCCCAGGGCTCAGCACGCCGTGCGGGCTCTCCGACGGTCTCCCAGTCGGCCTGCAACTGATCGGCGCCCCCTGGAGTGAGGCTGGTCTCCTCTCAATCGCCGCTGGCTATGAGGCGCTCACGGTTGATGCGCCATGGCGAGCAGTTGAGCCGACAGATCTCGCAACGCTCGGAGGTGCCGCATGAGCAGCTTCGCCGAGCGCACGCTCGCCGATCGCGTGCATGCGGTGCCCCCGTCAGGCATCCGTCGATTCTTCGATATCGCGGCGCAGATGGAGGACATCATCAGCCTTGGCGTCGGCGAGCCGGACTTTGATACGCCGAGCCACATCACGGAAGCGGCGATCAGTAGCCTTCGTGCGGGGCGGACGCACTACACGTCAAACTACGGGACACCGGAGCTGCGCGCGGCAATCTCAGACAAGATCTTCGAGCGATCGGGTGTGCGATATGACCCCGCATCGGAGATCATCGTGACGATTGGTGCATCCGAAGCGGTTGACCTTGCCATTCGCGGCACGATCAATCCTGGGGATCGCATCATCCTGCCAGAGCCTTCGTACGTTGCGTATCTCCCTTCGGTGATCTTTGCGGGTGGGGAGGTTCGTTCAGTTCCCACACGCGCGGACGATGGCTGGCGGTTGGATTCAAGCGCGGTGGATGCTGCAGCGAGCGGCGCAAAGGCGCTCTTCCTTGGGTACCCGGCGAATCCGACGGGTGCGACCCTTGATGAGGCAACACGTGTCGAACTGTCGCAGATCGCAGTGAAGCACGACCTCTTGGTGATCAGCGACGAGATCTATGACCGGCTCGTCTATGAGGGGCCCGCGCATCGGGCGGTCTCGGCGTATCCCGGGATGAAGGAGCGCACGATACTGATCGGCGGCTTCTCAAAGTCGTACGCAATGACGGGTTGGCGTGTTGGCTTCCTTTGTGCCCCAGCGGAGATCGTTGCTGGACTGGTAAAGATTCATCAGTACGCGATCATGAGCGCACCCACCCCATCTCAAGATGCCGCGCTTGAGGCGCTGCGCAACGGTGAACCCGCGCTTGAAGAGATGCGCGCCGCCTACGCACGTCGCCGGAGGATCGTTCTGGATGGACTTGCCGCACTGAAACTCCCTACGGGAGCGCCGAAGGGCGCGTTCTACGCCTTCCCGAACGTTTCCGCGTTAGGTATCAGTGACGAGGCGTTCGCTGAACGACTTCTGCAGGAGGAGCGAGTCGCCGTAGTTCCTGGGTCTGCCTTCGGGGAGAGCGGGCGCGGTCATGTGCGAATCTGTTACGCCGTTTCTGAGGAGAGGTTGCGAGAGGCGCTTGTACGTATTGGGCGATTTGTCGCGTCGCTGCGGGCGGCTTCCCGATGAGCTGGGAGGCGGTGATCGGCATTGAGATCCATGTGCAGTTGCGCACCGCTACGAAGATGTTCTGCCCGTGTGCGATCCCAACCGAGGGAGACGCGCCGAACACGCGCACCTGCCCTACGTGCCTCGGGCTCCCAGGCGCCCTCCCAGTGCCGAACCGCACTGCGATTGAGAGGGTACTCGCGGTGGGTGCCGCAATCGGTGCGAAGAGCCCCGCAACCACTCGTTGGGATCGGAAGAACTATTTCTACCCCGACCTCCCAAAGGGCTATCAGATCAGCCAGCTTGATCTGCCACTCGCGGAGCACGGTAGTCTCACAGTCATCACGAGTACGGGTTCCAGTTCCGTACGGATTCGACGCGCACACCTCGAGGAGGATACGGCGAGACTTCGACATGAGAAGGGGGCCGACGGGACGAGGGCGAGCCTCATTGATTACAACCGATCGGGGGCAGCGCTCCTTGAGATCGTGACTGAGCCTGACATCCGCGATGGTGAGACTGCGCGGCGCTATGCAGAAGAGTTGCGACTCCTCCTGCGAACCATTGGTGCGGCTGACGCCGAGATGGAGAACGGTCAGATGCGCGTGGAGGCAAACGTTTCGCTGCGGCGTTCAAGCGATCACGCATTCGGTACCCGCGTAGAAGTGAAGAACATGAACTCGTTCCGTTCAGTTGAGCGAGCGATCGCCTACGAGATTGCGCGCCAGACAGAGGTGCTGGACGCGGGGGGGAAGGTCACGCAAGAGACACGTGGATGGGACGAGGGGAGCGAAACCACCTACACGATGCGCGCGAAGGAGGACTCGCACGACTATCGTTACTTCCCTGAGCCCGACCTGCCGCCACTCGACATCGATCCCGCCTGGCTCAATGGGATCACCGTGGGTCTCCCAGAGCTCCCAGGGGCGAGGCGCGCGCGCTACGTCAGCGAGCTCGGACTCACCGACTATGACGCAGGTGTACTCGTTGCCGAACCGCGTGCCGCCGCACTCTTTGAGGCGGCACGTTCCGCTCAGAGCGGACTGGACGTGAAACTGCTTGCGAATTGGGTGAGCGGTGAATACCTACGTGTGGCGAAAGAGGGTGCTGCTGACCCAGATCCTGTCCAGTTTGCTGCGCTTGTCGCCGCAGTTGCGAGCAGGGAGATCAACGGCACTACGGCGAAGGCGCTCTTCACCGAAATGATGAAGACGCCGCTGAATGTCCGTGAGGCGATCTCCGCGCGAGGACTGGGACAGATCAGTGACGCGGGTGCACTCGAGAAGATCATCGCCGAGGTCATTGCGGCAAACCCGCAAGCGATTGCCGACTGGAAGGCGGGGAAGCAGCAGGCCGTAAGCTTCCTCGTTGGCCAAGCGATGAAGGCGAGCAAAGGGCGCGGCGATGCAGCGCTCCTTGGCGAATTGATTCGCGAAGCGCTCAATCGTTGAGATGCTGGACATCGTTCGACTCATTACTGGGGGCTTTGGGGTCGCTGGCCTTATCTATCTCGCACGTCAGCTCCCACCGCTGCTGACTCAGTATCGCCTTCATCAGATGCGTGTCGGCGGTGCGAAGCGCTACAGCGAGTGGCGCGGTGCACCTGGTGCTGGCCCCGATGTTCTCGACCGCCTTGAGGGAGAGATGATCGTTTCGCGACTGAAGCGTCTCGCTGGCGTTGGCGTCGCCTCCATAGTTGGGATTGCGCTCGCCCTCTTCCCGCCGTTCCGCTGACGCTTCCGTTATGCGCCCGGGCCTGAAACCCTTAGTCGCTGCGCTTCGATTGCCGTGCAACGATCCTGCACGAACGAGACTCCCGCAGCTGCGGCGAGCGCGGCAGCTTCCGGACTGATGATGCCGAGTTGCAGCCAGATCGCGCCCGCGCCAACTGCGATTGCGTCTCGTGTGATCGCGACGCATTCTTCTGGGCGTCGAAAGACATCAACGAGATCAATGCCTTCTCCGTTTGGAAGGGAGGCTGCTGCGGTGGCAAGATCAGGGAAGCAGGGGAGTCCAGCAACTCCATCGGTCAGGGCCTTCGCGGAAGGGTTAACGGGGAGGATGCGCCATCCTGCTGACTTCAGGACGAGTAGGACACCGTGTGATGGGCGATCAACTTTCGGTGAGGCTCCAACGATCGCAATCGTACGGCTTTCGGCGAGGAGGGTTCGAAGCTGATGGTCGGTGGGAGGGGGCGCGCCTCTCCCTTCGGCAGCGTCGATCGCTCCCCTGATCCTCGTGCGTTCGCGCTCATCCACGAGCAAATCCTACTCGCTCGGTAGACTCCCCCCGTGAGCAAGAAGCCCGACTTCACCCATCTCCACGCCCACACCGAGTTCAGCCTGCTCGATGGCATGAGCAAGATTGACGCGCTCATGGACGAGACAAAGGCGCTCGGCATGGACTCGATTGCGGTCACCGATCACGGTGCCCTCTACGGAACGGTGCAGTTTGTCCAAGCGGCGACAAATCGCGGAATCAAGCCGATCATCGGTGTGGAGACCTACGTTGCGCGTCGCGGCATGGGAGACAAGGAGGGGAAGGCAGACCAGCAGCCTTTCCATCTCGTCTTGCTCGCCACGAGTGCAACCGGCTATCGCAACCTCTGCCGACTCGTCACTGACGCACACCTTGACGGCATGTACTACAAGCCTCGCATTGACCACGACCACCTCGCGAAGTATTCGGACGGACTAATCGGACTCTCCGGCTGCCTGAACGGTGAGATCGCACGTGCACTCGAGGTTGATGACTGGGAACACGCTCGGTCACTTGCTGGGCGCTACGGTGACATCTTCGGCAAGGGGCGGTTCTATTTGGAGGTACAGGATCATGGTCTCCCCGAACAGAAACGACTGAACGAGCAACTCTTTAAGCTCGCCCCTGAGGTTGGGCTCCCACTCGTGTTGACGAACGACCTCCACTACGTGAAGGCGACGCAGCAAGAGGCACACGATGTGCTTCTATGCATCGGAACCGCGTCGAATCTGGAGACTCCGAATCGAATGCGCTTCAATAGTGGCGACTTTTACTTGAAGTCGCCCGCAGAAATGGCCATGCTCTTCCCTGACCGACCTGAGTTGCTCCGCAACACCCGAGTGATCAGCGATGCGGTTGATTTCAACCTCGCCCTCGGTCAACTTCGCATGCCCGACGTTGAGGTGCCAAAGGGGGAGAGCGTTGATAGCTGGCTTCGAAAGGAGGCGGAGCGAGGGCTCGCCCGTCGCTATGGGACGGCCTCAACGGCTGCGCGCGAACGGATGGAATATGAACTCGGGGTGATCCTGAAGATGGGATATGGCGCTTACTTCCTGATCGTTGCTGACTTCGTTCGATTTGCACGGGAGCAGGGGATCGCGACAACCTGCAGAGGGAGTGCTCCAGGCTCGATCGTCACCTATGCACTTGGAATCACACCCGTGGACCCACTCCACTATGACCTTCCATTCGAACGCTTCCTCAACGAAGACCGCGTCACGATGCCGGACATTGACATCGACTTTGAAGATGGAAGACGAGAGGAGGTGATCCGTTACGTTGCGCAGAAGTATGGCGAAAGCCAAGTCGCTCAAATCATCACGTTCGGGACAATGGCGGCACGTGCCTCGATTCGCGATGTTGGACGAGTTCTTGGGAAGAGCTACAGCGATGTTGACCGGCTTGCGAAGGCGGTTCCAGAGAAGCTGGGGACCACGCTCGCGCAGGCCCGCAGGGACTCCGACTTCAAGGCGCTCGCGGAGAGCCAAGAGTACGCGCCTCTCGTTGAACTTGCCGAGCAGCTTGAGGGGGTGGTGCGCAACGCGTCCACTCATGCGGCTGGCGTGGTGATCAGTCGCGAACCGCTCACAGAGATCATGGCGCTCCAGCGCGCCACCAACTCAGACGGGGTCATGACGCAGATCGAGATGCACGGCGTAGAGGCACTCGGCCTCCTCAAGTTTGATTTCCTAGGCCTCGCGAACCTCACGATTCTTCGGACGGCGGTGGACCGCATCAAGGCAACCTACGGGGTTTCAATCAACCTTGACACGATTCCACTGGATGACGCAAAGACCTTCGCCCTCTTGGCCTCGGGCGAAACGAGCGGGATCTTTCAACTCGAATCTGCTGGGATGCGCCGCTACATCAAGGAACTGCGCCCAACGAGCGTGTTCGATCTGGCCGCCATGGTTGCACTGTATCGGCCGGGACCGATGGCGAACATCCCCTCGTATATCCGTCGCAAGCACGGAACAGAGCCGGTCACATACCTGCACCCACTTCTTGAGCCATTCCTCAAGCGAACATACGGCGTGTTCGTATACCAGGAGGACATCATGGCGGCCGCATCGGCGCTCGGTGGCTTCTCCGGGCCAAAGGCTGACACCTTGGGTTATGCGGTGCGCAAGAAGAAGAAGGATGTGCTCGCTGGGCTCAAGCAGGAGTTCATTCGGAGTGCTGCAGGGCGTGGTGTGGCCCCAAGCGTGATCGAGCAGGTATTCCAGGCGTTTGAGCCGTTTACAGACTACGGATTCAACAAGGCGCACGCTACCTGTTATGGCCTCATTGCCTACCAAACTGCCTACTTGAAGGCGAATTACACGGTTGAGTACATGACGAGCGTCCTCAATGCCTTCCGCAACAAGGAAGACAAGGTCGCTACGGCAATTGCGGAGTGCCGAAGGCTGGGCATAGCCATCCTTCCGCCTGACATTGAACGATCACAGCTGGACTTTGAACCAGAGGGGGGTGCGATTCGATTCGGTCTTCTTGCGGTCAAGAATGTTGGTGCTGGGGCGGCGGAATCCATCGTTGCGGCGCGCACGCACGATGGTGAATTCAAGAGCCTGCAGGATCTGTGCGATCGTATTGACCTTCGACTTGCAAACAAGCGCGTCTTCGAGGCGCTTGCAAAGGTCGGAGCCCTGCAGAAGTTTGGCCACCCGGCCCAGATCTTGATGGCCCTCGACGAAGCCCTCTCCGCAGGGTCGAGCGCGCAACGCGAGCGCGCTGCAGGTCAGGTTTCACTCTTTGACTCCGCCCCTGCCATCGCGCTCTCAATGGCTCCATCCCTGCCACACGTCGTGGAGGCACCTACTCGGGAGCGGCTCCGCTGGGAGCGAGAGCTCCTCGGCGTCTACCTCTCCGACCACCCGATGAATGCGCTCGCGCCGCTCCTCGCCCCGCATGTCAACGCCTTCGTGGGCGACTTCTCCGATGAGTCACCTACCAGTGAGGATCGAGTGACGATCGGCGCAATTGTGACCAACGTTCGAACACTGGTGACGAAGGCGGGGGCGGCAATGGGAATTCTCACCGTAGAAGATTTGACGGGGAGTATTGAGGTTGTTGCCTTCCCAAAGACCTGGGAGGCCACGCGCGATGCATGGGTCGAGGGCGAGCCTTTGCTCATTGCCGGCCGCCCTGAACTTCGTGGTGAAACATGGTCAATCATCTGCGAATCCGTTCTGCCGTGGGAAGAGGCGCAAGCGCTCACGCCCGAGGGAATCGCCGCGGACTTGGCGAAGAACACAGGGGGGACGCGTCGCTTCGCACCTCGCAACAGCACTCCGGTCGGCACACTCTCCCGAGGACTTGTCCCCGAGGAGCGCGAAGGAGAGATCAGGATGTCGGGTCCGGTAGTACCGGTCAGCGAGGCACCGGCAGATCCTGTCGAAGCGCCAGCTGGGGCAGCACTACACATTCGTTTTCAACCTGGGCAATCGGTGGAGGAGACGGTCCGCGCAATGGAGGTCGTGAAGTCTGAACTCCGTTCGCGCCCTGGGAACACCAAGGTTGTTGTCTACATTCCGCAGGCTGGTGGTGCTCAGCACCTCCCCATGGAAATCCGCAGCGGGGTAGCGTGGGATCCGAGCTTCCCTGCTGCGATCCGCGGGCGCGTGGGCCCATCCGCCGTGCGCTTTGACATCGTGCCTGAGGGCGAGTCACTCCCCGCTGCCTGAGGCGCACTTTGCGTAAACGCGGCAGAATAGCGGCATGACTTTGAAGACATACGCCTCGGTCCTTCTTCGGCAGTCGGCACCCGCTGGCGTTGACTGGAATAGCATGCCGCGCCTCGCACGCGCCCTTCTCCTCGCCCGCGCCTCCGTTCTTCCGCTCACGGTCGTTGGCTCTGGACAGGGGCTTCTCTACGCATGGTGGAGGGGGAGCATCAGTGACACGAGCGCAGGAGTGAGCGGACTCCTTCTCGGGTTCGCCGCATTCATCGGCGCAAACCTTGCTCATGCAGCGAACAATTTGGCAAACGATTGGCGCGACTACCACGACGGCCTTGATCGACCAGGGTATCCACGCGCAGACTACTCACCGCATCCGATCGCATCGGGGGCGATGTCCAGTAAGACGCTGTTCCTTGTGATCGCGATCATCACTGGCCTCGCCGCCCTTCTCGGTGGCTTCGCGATGGTGATGCGCAGCGAGCCACTCCTTGGAGTCTTTGCAGTTGCTGGGCTGATCCTTTCGTGGGGGTACACCGATCCACCGCTTCGCCTGAAGCGACGCGGTCTCGGTGAGCTCTCCGTCCTCCTCGTATGGGGGCCGCTCATGGGTGGCGGCACGTACCTTGCAGCAACGGGGACGATTGATGGAACCGTGCTGCTCGCAACACTTCCATGGGGTGCGATTGCAACCGCAGTTCTCTTCGGGAAGCACCTCGACAAGATTGAGGCAGACAGCTCGCGCGGAGTTGGCACGTTTGTGGTGCGAATCGGTGAGCGCCGCGCGCGCGCCGGAACACTCCTCCTGCTTAGTGTCGGCTACATCAGCGTTGCGCTCTTCGGTCTCCTCGGAATCTTTCCATGGATCGTTGCGCCGCTCGCCGGGCTCGGTGCGCTCTCAGCACTTCCTGCAATGAAGATCGTTGCCGCGCCACGTCCGAGTGCTCCGCCGGTCGGATATCCGCTCTGGCCGCTCTGGCATGTTGGCGCTGCATTCCTTGCGGGACGCCCAGCGATGGGTGCGCTTTTCTTTGGGCTAATTCTGGGTACGCTCCTCGGCATCTAGCCGAGCGAGCAGTAGTTCTGTCTTCGGTTCTACTTCGTCTTCGCCTCGGGCCTCGCAACGCGCGCAGGGGGAGTGCTCAGCGCGGTGATCTTCGCGATCTCAACTTCAATGGCAGCGACACGCGCGGCAGCGGTTCGCCACTCGGGCGACCCAGGCGTGAGGGACGCACGTTCAGCGCGCGCCTGCGCATGCTCACGCATGAGAGTTTCGCGGTCAGCTCGTGCTCGGTTGTTCTCAGTCATTGCTTCCCTTTGGTGGTGCCGTCCCCTTGTTGGTGCCGAAGGCGGGACTCGAACCCGCATGATCTCATCGACCGGCCGATTTTAAGTCGGATGCGTCTGCCATTTCGCCACTTCGGCTACATGATTGTAGCGGGGTCGTGGCCTTGGTACCGAAGGTGGGAGTCGAACCCACATGACCTTGCGGTCGACCGATTTTGAGTCGGTTGCGTCTGCCATTTCGCCACTTCGGCGCTCCTGAATCCTAGCGGTGCGGCATCATTACGGCATGGGTGTATTGAAGGGGCGGTCGCAGCGCGAGCCGGAGGAGCGACTTCGCCTCCTTGGTGCCGCGCGGGCAGGTGACGCGGAGGCCTTCCGTGCCCTCTTCACCCCCGATCTTGACCTCGCTTGGAGGATGGCACTTCGGATCACGGGTGAGCCTGCGAGCGCCGACGATGCACTGCAGGAGGGGCTGATCTCCGCCTACCGAGCTCTCGATCGGGTGGAGCCTCGTAACCTGCGCGGCTGGTTCGTTCGAATCGTTCAAAATGCGGCGCGCGACGCGGGCCGTCGGGAGCGGCGTCACCCCACGATCCAGATTCAGACGCACGAGGAAGAGGGGGGCGGAGCCGAGCGAAGGGGTGCCGCTGAGTTGCCCGCTGGGCGCGCGAGCGATCCTGTAGGGGTGGTTGAGGGGCGCGAGCTTGCGGCACAACTACGGGCGGCACTCAGGGAGATCCCGGAGGAGAGGCGAACCGCCATCCTCCTCCTTGATGTGGACGGATACACCTATGCCGAGATTGCCGAGATCACAGAGAGCTCCCTTGGAACGGTGAAGAGTCGAATCAGCCGTGGCCGCGAGGAGTTGAGGAGCCTTCTCGCCGATTTGCGGCCGGGAACCCAAGGCGGCGAGCGCCCGTTAGGGGGTAGAGATGAGTGACGAGCGCCGCCCAACTACGCCGCATGACGCATCAGTGGAGTCTGCTGAGGCGGCAGCCCTGGCTGCCTATCGCAGCGAGGAGCCGGTCCGTCAGCGTGACCCGTTCCACGGGGCGGCGCTCCAGCAACTCATTGCAGAAGAGGCGGGCGCCCGTGCAACTCGACATCACGGCGGACCGATCGCGTGGCTCGCACGCTGGCTCAGGAGCGCACCACGCCCGGCACTCGCTGGTGCGGCACTCTCGCTGGCCCTCCTTGTCACAGGCGTACCGCTCGCCTCCCTGCAGCCAACAGTAGAGTCAGCATTGCGAAGCGACCCTGCTGCCGTCATGAGTGAGCTTTCTGGAGCCGAGCCCCTTGAAAGCCGCGCCGCGGATGACGTCGCCGCCGCAGAGTCCGTCGGGGCGTTCACAGAGACCCCGTGGCTCCTGATTGCAGGCGCAGTCGGACTCGCCGCCAGTCTTCTCGCCGCTGAGAGTGCGCGCCGCCGCCGACGCACGTAAGCCTTCGCCGCGCGCCGAGGTCGCGCCCCGCTGCGCTACGCTCCGTTCGTGGAATCGAAGCGACTCCTTCTCGTTGATGCCTATGGCCTGATCTACCGCGCCTTTCACGCCATCCCTCCGCTGACGAACAGTCGCGGGATCCTGACCAACGCGGCATTTGGGTTTACAAGCATCCTGCTTCGCGCGATCGCCGACGCAAAGCCAGCGCGCGCCATCGTTGCCTTTGATGCGCCTGGGGCAACTCACCGCCATGAGCGCTTCCCTGCATACAAGGCGCAGCGGCCCTCCATGCCGGATGAGCTCCGATCACAGGTCCCACTGGTGCGAGACCTTGTTGCCGCGCTCGGCCTACCGCTGCTCGAGGCGCCTGGATATGAGGCGGACGATGTGATTGGCACGATCGCAGAGCAGGCGCGCGAGGCCGGGTGGGAGGTGATGATCGTCTCCGGTGACCTCGACATGCTTCAGCTCGTTGGACCGAACGTCTCCCTGCTTCACACGGCGAAGGGTGGCGCCGATGCGATGGTGATCTATGACCCTCCGAAGATCTTTGAGCGATACGGATTGACCCCAGAGCAAATTGTCGACTTCAAGGCGCTGAAAGGGGATAGCTCAGACAACATTCCTGGTGTCCCTGGAGTGGGAGAGAAGACAGCGGCGAAACTGATCGCAACATTCGGCACTCTTGAGGCGCTGTACCAGCGGCTTGATGAAGTTGAACCCGTACGAATTCGGGAGCTGCTTCGCCAGAATCAGGACGCCGCCTTCGCCGGACAAGGGTTGATGACCATTGATCGTGATGCACCTCTGCAGCTACCTGGCGAGGGGGGCACCATCGGTGAGTACGATCGAGACCTTGCGCTTGCACTTTTGCGTGAGCTTGAATTCCGTGCACTCATTAGACGCCTCCCGCCCCTTCAAGGCGAAGATCGGGAGACCGCGGCTGAGGCGGTGGCCGCGGCGACGGCAAGTGCAGCAATCCGCGGCGTGAAGGAGCGTCCTTCATCACTCGCTAGTGCACCGTCACGCATGACGAGCGGTGATCTGCAACTCGGCTTCGACTTCAATGCGGTGAGCGAGGGGAATCGCGCTGCTGGCCAGCATGGAGACGCAGTACCAGGCGCGACCCCGCCTTTGGAAGCCTCTCCTGTTCTGAGCGCGCAGATCGAGGCACTCAAACGCGGCGATTTCGCCGTGGCTGGTGCGCTCCACGCTCAGTCACCTGAAGAGGCGGTCCAGTTCTTCGGTGGGCTACGGCGTGATGGCGTGTTCGCACTTGGCGGGGAGGGGGTGAATCGCCGAGGTCCATCAGGACCTATGGCCTTTGCGGTCGCTGATGAAGAGGGGGGGCTGATCACAGCCGACGACCCTGCCGTAATCCATCGACTGCTCACGCTCGTCGCCGGCGCCGGTCGTGATCTCGTCGGGCTCGCCATAAAAGAGATCTTTGGCGCGCTGCTTGCGATCGGTGCTGACCGCCCCCTCCGCCTCGTTGATGACGTGGCGCTAGGGAGCTGGATTGGGAACGTGACGTTGCGCAATCCTGGGCTTGTTGAGGTTGCCGCGGCCCGCCTCGGAGCCGACATTCCTGAACGGCGTACGCCGTTGCAGACAGCATCACTCTGCGCAGTGGTTGCGCTCGCGTCGCGCGCGGGACTTGATCGTGAACTGCGGTCGATTGGGAGCGAACGACTCTACCGAGAGATTGAACTGCCACTGACGGAAGTGTTGGCGCGCATGGAGGGGGCAGGGATCGCCGTTGACCAGAAGGCACTTGCGCAACTTGGTGATGCGTTCGGGCGTGAGATCACACGCCTTGAGGCGGCTGCGGCATCGTCGGTTGGACGTGCAGTCGCGCTCGGATCACCGAAACAACTTGGCGAACTGCTCTTCGGCGAGCTCGGACTCTCGCGTGGCAAGAAGACGAAGACGGGGGCGTGGTCAACAGATGCAAGCGTGCTCGAAGAGATCCAGGGGGAGCATCCGTTGGTTGGTATTGCCTTGGAGTGGCGCAGCGTCTCCAAGCTCCAGAGCACCTATGTTGAGGCGCTCCCAAAACTCGTTGAGGCGGATGGTAGGATTCACACCACCTTTCAACAGTCAATTGCTGCCACTGGTCGCCTAAGCAGTGTGGATCCGAACCTTCAGAACATCCCGATTCGATCCGAACTAGGGAGAAAGATTCGGCACGCGTTTGTGGCGGAGCCTGGACACCTCCTGGTTGCCGCCGATTACAGCCAGATCGAGCTGCGCATCTTGGCCCACGTGACACGAGACCCTCATCTGATTGAAGCGTTTGCGGCGGGTGAGGATATCCATCGTGCTACGGCGTCTCGCGTCCTTGAGAAGCCACTCGATCAGGTCAATGACGACGAGCGAGCAATGGCGAAGATGGTCAATTTCGGAATTGCCTACGGGATGGGTGACTTTGGGCTTGCGACACGCGCTGGGATCTCTCGTGATGCGGCAAAGTCGTTTATATCTGGATACTTTGAGCGGTACCCTGGCATCAAGCGGTATATCGACACGATCAAAGAGGAGGCGCGCGCTCACGGGGCGGTGACGACGCAGCTCGGTCGCCGCCGGCCGATTCCAGAACTCCGTGCCGCGAATCCTGCGCTTCGCGCTGCAGGAGAGCGAGCGGCGATCAACCATCCGATCCAGGGAACTGCGGCCGACATCATCAAGGTGGCGATGATTCGCCTCAGCCCTCGCCTCCGCGACGCTGGGCTTACGGCGCGACTCATCCTGCAAGTACATGACGAACTCCTCCTTGAGGCACCGCACGGTGAAGTGGATCGTCTCGTTCCGCTCCTCATTGAGACGATGGAGGGGGCGCTCGCCCTCGACGTTCCGCTCACGGTGGAGGCGAAGGTTGGCCCCCGCTGGGATGAGATGCAGAGGTGGACCGAGCATGCCTGAACTCCCAGAGGTTGAAACGGTTGCACGTGATCTTGCGCGCCTTGTGGGCGGCGCAACGATCCGCACAGGGCGAATCCTTCGCGCCGCAAATCTCAGCACGCCTGATCCTGAAACCTTCACGCGGGCGATCGCAGGTCGGCGGATCGAAGGGGTGCGCCGTCGTGCGAAGTGGGTGCTTGTCGACCTAGAGGGTGGTCTGATCTTGATGGTTCACCTGCGCATGACGGGCCAACTCGTGGTGCTCCCGGCTACATCGGCCCCGGATCCATATGTTCGAGCGGAGCTGCAACTCGGCGATCAGCGAGTGATTCGATTCCGTGATGTTCGCGCGTTCGGCAGGCTCGCACTTGTCGCACGGAGAGAGGACGGGACTCCTTCGCGTTCGCTTGATCCGAACGGCGAAGCGGCACTGGGCGACCACGGGCCAGAGCCGCTAGAGGCGACCTTTACGGCGTCAAGGTTTGCGAGCGGTTTGAAGAGCCGCCGTGGCCGATTGAAAAGTCTCCTCCTCGATCAGCGATTCATCGCTGGGCTTGGAAATATCTATGTCGATGAGGCACTTTGGCGCGCTCGCCTGCACCCGCTCGCGATGGCTGCAGCGCTCCGCACGGCAGAGGCGGAGCGGCTCCATGATGCGATCGTCTCGCTGCTTCGCGAGGCGGTGGCTGCGCGCGGCTCGTCGATTGACGACTACACGGGTCCCGATGGCGACGGTGAGATGCAGGAGCGCCTCGCCGTCTACCAGCGCGGCGGTGCGCCGTGCATGCGGTGTGGCACCACGATTCGGCGCGTGACACTTGGAGGTCGCGGCACGCACTACTGTCCCCGCTGCCAGCCGCTGCCTCGGGGGCGTCGTGCAGCCGGTTCGGCGGGAGACCTGAAGAGGTCCTCCACGTTGCGTCGAGGTCCACGATGGAGCGAGTCACTTGAAGAGGGGAGCCTTGGGGCGACCGCAACGGAGCGCGCGGCGGCGCGTCGTCGGGCAGTTCGCGCTGGCGGTGCGCGATGAGCATTCTCACTCTGAGCGATGTTGGACGCGAGATCGGCGCGGTCACCATTCTTGAGAACGTCACTGTGAGTGTGGCCGCTGGCGAGAGGATTGGACTCGTGGGACCGAATGGAGCGGGGAAGACAACGCTGCTGCGCATGATGATTGGCCGCGACGAACCGGATCGAGGTCGCGTGGATCGTGCGCGCGGCGTCAACATTGAAGTGTTGGCGCAAGAGTCATCCCATGACCCACGGCTTCTTGGGGCGGCGACGCTCACCGATGCGGTCCGAAGTGGTGCGGAAGAGATCACAAGGATCGCCAACGCGTTGTTGGAGGCAGAGGCGGCGGGGAGCGTTGCAACGCCTGAGTATGCCGCCGCACGCCAACGATTCGATGCGCTCGAGGGGTACACGATTGACGACCGAGTAGCATCAGCACTTCGAGGTCTCGGGTTCCCTACACCGCGACACCGAGAGTCCCCCTCGCGGCTCTCTGGAGGAGAACAGACTCGCGTTGCACTGGCGCGACTCGTCATTGCTGATCCGGACCTCCTCCTCCTCGACGAGCCAACGAACCATCTGGATGTGGAAGCGATCGAGTGGCTTGAAGGGGCGCTACGTGCTCGGGGCGGGGCACTCGTTGTGGCGAGTCACGATCGTTCGCTCCTTGATGCCGTTGTGGATCGAGTCTGGGAGGTTCGCAACCATACCGTCAGGCGATTCCGTGGGAACTACTCGGCATACGCGCAACAGCGCGAATCTGGGGAGCTAGACGCAGAGCGTGACGCGGAGCGACGGACGAAGGAGATCGCACGAGAGCGCGAGTTGATCCAGACGTATCGAAGCCATCGGAAGTACAGCAAGATGCACGAACATGAGCGGCGGTTGGCGGCGATTGAGCCAGTGGTTGCACCGAAGCGACGAGCAACACTTGCCATCTCTGCCGCAGGTGCGGGTCGAGGCCCCGCAGAGCCCGTGCGCCTGGTGGAGGCAGAGGTCGGATATCGTGAGCCGGCGCGACGAGTCATCGCCCGTGCGGAGAGCATTGCACTCCGGCGTGGTGAGCGGGTTGGCATCGTCGGTCCGAATGGTGCGGGGAAGACCACCCTGCTGAAGAGCATCGCTGGAATCCTTCCACCACTCAGTGGCGAGATTCAGGTTGCGCACGGTGTCATCCCTGCCTATCTCGCGCAGGTGCGCGCGGCCGGCCTGCATGGCACGACCGTAATCGAGGCGCTTCGCACCGCGGTCCCCGTTGAAGCGTCGGTAGCGCGTGGGCATCTCGCTCGGTTCCTCTTCCGTGGCGATGAGATTGACAAAGAGGTGGCCGTACTCTCGGGTGGCGAGCGGAGTCGACTCGAACTCGCCATTCTCGGATTGCTTCCATCAAACCTGCTCCTTCTGGACGAGCCGACAAACCACTTGGACGTGGACGCCCGTGAGTCGCTTGAACGATTCCTCCTTGACGGGGAGCGAACGGTCCTCTTGGTCAGTCACGATCGTCGCCTGCTCGAACGCATCTGCACGCAACTCTGGGTCGTAAGCGATGGTGCAGTCGTGCGATTTGATGGCGGATGGCGTGAGTGGCGGAGCGCGGTCGCTGCAGGATGGACGGTTGCCAACGCTGGCTCGCCTGACACCGCGAAGCGCGCATCTGGATCCCGTGCAACGAGCGGCGCTCTGGCGCGTCCCGCCACACCAGCACCAGCGAGAGGGAAAAAGGGGCCAGCGCTCAGCAAGGAGCAGGCGCGCCGTCGTCGGGCCGCGCTCGATGCGGATCTGGAGCGCCTCGGGCTGCGGAGGTCACAACTAGAGTTGTCGCTCCTTGATCCGAAGGTGATCGCTTCCTACACTGAGCTCGCGCGTGTGACGAGCGAACTCGCGGACGTCTCAGCCGCTCTGACCGCGGCCGAAGAGGCGTGGCTCGCGTTGGAGAGTGAGGTGATGGCGTGAAGGTGATCGGCGTCTGTGGTCCGATCGGCGCAGGGAAGAGTTCCATCGTCAAGGCACTCACAGAGGACCGGGCGCTTGCTCGGGATCTCGGCGGCTCCGTGCACTCCATTGATGCGGACGCGGTGCTACGAGAGGCCCGGCGCTCTTCACTCCCCCTGCAGCGTGCGATCGGTGCAATCGTTCCCGAGGCACAACGTGAAGACGGGAGTCTGGACAGCACTCGACTCTCATCCGCTGCGTTCGAGCGACCAGAGGCTCTCGCGGCGCTTGAGCAGTTGCAGTGGCCCATCGCTCGAAAGGCGATCAGTGAGGCACGTGGAGTGGGGGAGGCGAGTGGCGCGGCGCTACTCCTTGTTGAAGCGATCGCGCTCCTCGACTCTGGTCTTGCTCAAAAAATGGATGGGCTCCTCCTCATTGACGCGCCACGAGATATTCGTCAGTCGAGACTCGTGGAGCGCGGGCTGAGCGCGGAAGAATTTGCGCGGCGTGAGGGGGCCCAGTCAGGTCTCAGCACGCGGCTGCGCGAAGCGGGGGCGCTCCCGATCGACGCTCAGCACGGCGTCGCGGAGGGTGCCGCTGCGGCGGCAGATGCACTCCGCCTTCTATGCTCCACTCGTGAAAGGAAGCCCAATCCAACCGACTGATCACACCCCCGCACTTGGTGCGGTGTTTGCGCTGCGCTCAGACTTTCAGCCAACCGGAGATCAGCCGAAAGCGATCGAGGGCCTCGTTGAGGGTCTCCGCGCTGGGCTCCATCATCAGGTGCTCCTTGGGGCAACTGGGACTGGGAAGACGTTCACGATCGCGAACGTGATACAGCAGGTGCAGCGGCCGACGCTGATCCTTGCGCACAACAAGACACTTGCGGCACAGCTCTACTCCGAGATCAAGGAGTTCTTCCCAGAGAACGCTGTTGAATATTTTGTCTCCTACTTCGACTACTACCAGCCAGAGGCGTATCTGCCGCGCTCCGATACGTACATTGAGAAGGATTCAAGCCGCAACGATGAGATTGACCAGTTGCGTCACGCGGCAACCAAGGCGCTCTTTGAGCGGCGCGATACGGTCATCGTGGCCTCCGTCAGTTGTATCTACGGACTCGGCGCACCGGTTGACTATGGGGCAACGATCTTGCGTGTGCGGAAGGCGGGGAAGTACCGCCGCGACGCCATCCTGCGTCACTTGGTCGACTTGCAGTATCAACGGAATGATGCCACCCTCGGCCGCGCGAAGTTTCGCGTTCGTGGAGACACCATCGAAGTACAGCCAGCGGGCGAGGAGACGATCATCCGCGTGGAGTTTTTCGGTGATGAGGTGGAGCGCATCGCGGAGGTTGACCCGCTCACGGGTGAAATCCTCGCGGAGCGGAACGAGATGGTGATCTACCCCGCAACGCACTATGTGACCCCCACGGAGAAACTCGCCGAAGCGATTCGCGACATTGAGAAGGAGATGGAGTCGCGCTGCGAAGAACTTGAGGCTACCGGGAAGGTGCTCGAGGCGGCGCGACTCCGACAGCGAACCACCTTTGATCTCGAGATGATGCGTGAGGTTGGGTATTGCTCGGGGATTGAGAACTACTCCCGCCACCTCTCACGCCGCGAGCCAGGGTCGCGCCCATGGACGCTGCTCGATTACTTCCCAGCTGATTGGCTTCTGGTTGTAGATGAGAGCCATATGAGCATCCCGCAGGTCGTTGGCATGTACAAGAACGATCGTTCACGCAAGGAGATCCTTGTGGACTTCGGCTTCCGTCTCCCAAGCGCGCTTGACAATCGCCCACTTACATTTGAAGAGTTCGAGGGAAGCGTACGTCAAGCAATCTACGTCTCTGCCACCCCTGGAAGCTATGAGATGACGAAACAGGAGCGCGTGGTCGAGCAACTCATCCGACCGACGGGCGTGGTGGACCCTACGATCACCGTCGTTCCAACCGCAGGGCAGATTGATGACTTGATGAAGCGTGTCCAGGAGAGGATCTCTCGCCGTGAGCGCGTGATCATCACGACGCTCACCAAGCGCATGGCAGAAGAGCTCGCCTCGTATCTGGAGGAGGCTGGTATTCGCGTTCGTTACCTGCACAGCGAAGTTGACACGCTGGAACGCGTGGAGATCCTGCGTGACCTGCGTCTCGGCGTCTTTGATGTGATCGTGGGGATCAATCTCCTTCGCGAGGGAATCGATCTTCCCGAGGTAACGCTGGTGGCAATCTTGGATGCCGATAAGGAGGGATTCCTCCGTAGTGCATGGGCGCTTATTCAGACAGTTGGGCGAGCGGCGCGAAATGTTGGTGGTGAGGTTGTCTTCTACGCAGATAAGATGACAGAGTCCATGCGCGTTGCAATCTCAGAAACGGATCGGCGCCGAGGGATCCAGGAGCGCTGGAACGCCGCTCACGGCATCACCGCCACGACGATCAGTAAGCCGATTCGTGACTTGAACGACCGTCTGCGCAGCGTTGCTGAGAAGGCGGAGTCGTACGCTGGCGGAAAGGGTGGAGCGCTCAGTGAGATCGGCCGAAGCGAGATTGAAAAGATGGTCAGGCAACTCGAGGCGCAGATGCGCCTTGCGGCGAAAGAGCTTGAGTTTGAGCGTGCCGCCTCGATTCGCGATGAGCTTCGGAGCCTTCGCCAGGGTGTTCTCGAAGAGGATGCAGCGGTCCGGATTGCGCGGCTCGCGGAGCGTGCTGCTGATGATGCAGCGGAACCGCGAGGGAGGGATCTGATGCCGCGCCGTGTTGCGAGTGGAACGGCACGCACCGTTCTCGCTCCAGCCCTGGACACCGCAGGTGATTGGCTCCCTGGTCTTCGTGATGAGCATGCGGAGAGCGATGATGCTGCATCAGACCCAGAGCAGCCTCGCGGCACCGATTCGGTACTCTCTCGGCGGCGCACCTGGGATCCGAGCGTGACACCGAACGTGATCAAGCGCCGCGGCGAGCGTCCGCGCAGAAGGGGCTGAAGTGGCACAAGAGAAGATCGTGATCCGTGGTGCACGCGAGCACAACCTCAAGGGGATTGACCTTGAGATTCCCCGCGACCGACTTGTGGTTGTGACGGGAATCTCGGGTTCTGGCAAGTCGAGTCTCGCCTTCGACACGATCTACGCCGAAGGGCAGCGTCGCTATGTGGAGAGCCTCTCCGCGTATGCACGGCAGTTTCTTGGCCAGATGGAGAAGCCAGATGTAGATCTCATCGATGGCCTCTCGCCCGCGATCTCCATTGACCAGAAAGGCTCGTCCCGCAATCCGCGTTCAACCGTCGGGACGATCACCGAAATCTGGGATCACCTCCGGCTTCTCTATGCGCGTGCTGGCACGCCGCACTGCCCAAAGTGTGATCGCCCGATCAGTCGAGTCTCTCTTGACCACATCGTTGATGAGATCCTGCAACTCCCTGATGGGACACGACTTCTCGTGCTCGGTCCGGTGCTTCGCGATCGAAAGGGTGAAGGGGAGACCTTCTTCCACGCCGCACGAAAGGCCGGATTCAGCCGGGTGCGTGTCGACGGGACGCTCTACGACCTTGACGATGCGCCGAAACTGGACAAGAAGAAGCGGCACAGCATTGAGGTCGTCGTCGATCGCTTTGTCGTTCGCCGACCCGTTGATGAGAAGGGGAACGCACTCCCAGCGGAGGATCGCAGCAGGCTCTCCGACTCCGTCGAGACGGCGCTGAAACTCGGCGAAGGTCTCGTGATCATCTCCTCGGCCGCCGCAGAGGGCTCTAAGCCAACGTTCGAGGAGCGTCTCTTCAGCGAGAAGCTCGGCTGCCCGTATGACGGAACCGTGATCGACGATCTGGAGCCGCGTTCCTTCAGTTTCAACTCGCCGCACGGCGCATGCCCCGAGTGCACGGGGCTCGGCTTCCGTCTTGAAGTAGATCCAGAACGCGTCATCGATCCGGACAAGTCGGTCCTCGAAGGGGGACTCGTGCCATGGTCACGCTCTCCCGAGGGGAGCTGGTACCTGAAGGTGGTGACCGCGGCGATGAAGGCGAAGCGGTGGAACCCGAAGACACCGATCGGCGAGCTCCCCGCCGCCGCGCAGGAGTATCTCCTCAACGCTGAGAGGGAGGACCGCTTCACGGTCACGTATGAGAACGCGAGCTATCGGAACACGTACAAGGCGGCGTTCGAAGGCGTCATTGCGAACCTCCAGCGTCGGCATCGTGAGACAGACTCCGAGATCGCTCGCCTCGAGATCGAGCGCTACATGGTCAGCCGCCCCTGCCCCGAGTGCAAAGGGCGCCGCCTGAAGCCAGAGATGCTCGCCGTCCGTATTGCCGAGAAGAACATCGCGGAGGTTGCGGCGATGCCGATCGGCGAGCTTTCGCGGTGGATCAACGCACTACCACCACTCCTCGGCGAGCGTGAGCGAACCATCGCGAAGGCGATCGTCAAAGAGATTGCCGAACGGGCCGGCTTTCTCGTTGATGTCGGACTTGACTACCTCACCGTGGATCGCACTGCCACCACACTCTCAGGCGGCGAAGCGCAGCGCATTCGTCTCGCCACGCAAATCGGTTCACGCCTTGTCGGCGTTCTCTACATCCTCGATGAGCCTTCAATTGGATTGCATCAACGCGACAACGCGCGCCTGATCACAACGCTCCTCCGCCTCCGCGATCTGGGGAACACGGTTCTGGTCGTCGAGCACGATGAGGAGACGATTCGAACCGCCGACTGGATCGTGGACATCGGTCCAGGCGCTGGCGAGCTTGGCGGAAAGGTGGTGGTGAACGGCACCCTGAAGGCGCTCGCCGATACAAAAGAGTCAATCACCGGTGCATTCATTCGCGGAGATCGCGCCGTGAAGATCCCCAAAACGCGACGGAAGGGGAGCGGGAAGAGCATCGCCGTAAAAGGGGCACGCGAACACAACCTCAAGGGACTCAATGTGGAGTTCCCTCTCGGTCGCTTCATTGCCGTGACCGGAGTTTCTGGAAGCGGAAAGAGCACGCTCGTGACCGACATCTTGCAAAAGGCGATCGCCCGCAAGCTCCACGGCGCGAAAGAGCGTCCGGGTGCGCATGAGCGAGTGACCGGACTTGAACAGATCGATAAGGCGATTGAGATCGATCAGAGTCCGATCGGTCGAACACCGCGGTCCAACCCAGCGACGTATGTAGGCCTCTTCACATCGATTCGCGAACTCTTTGCTGCGACGCAAGAGGCGCGACTCCGCGGATACTCTGCTGGACGCTTCTCCTTCAACGTGAAAGGGGGGCGCTGTGAGACCTGCGCGGGCGACGGCATCTTGCAGATTGAGATGCAATTTCTCCCTGATGTGTACGTCCCGTGTGAGACGTGTCGTGGGAAGCGGTACAACCGTGAGGCGCTCGACGTCACCTGGAAGGGGATGACGATCGCCGATGTGCTCGAGTTGCAGGTCGATGATGCGCTCGATCGGTTCGATGCGATCCCTGCGATCCGGAATCGCCTGAAGACGCTCAGCGAGGTTGGCCTTGGCTACTTGCGACTGGGTCAGCCTGCGACAACGCTCTCAGGCGGGGAGGCACAGCGCATCAAGCTTGCGACCGAGCTTGCGCGTCGCTCAACCGGTCGGACGGCCTACATCCTGGACGAGCCAACCACGGGCCTGCACTTCGCAGATGTTGAGCGACTCCTTGAGGTGCTGCACCGACTTGTCGACGGCGGGAACAGCGTCATCGTGATCGAGCACAACTTGGACGTGATCAAGACTGCCGATTGGGTGATTGACCTCGGACCTGACGGAGGCGATCGAGGTGGAGAGTTGATTGCAGAAGGGACACCCGAGCAGGTCGCGAAGGTGAAGGCAAGTCACACCGGTCGATACCTTGCGCTTGCGCTGCGTGGCGACCCGATCCGGTCGCTGGAGTAGACATGGCGGATTCGGAGCTCCCTCGGCATACAGATGCGCAACTTGATCAGGCAGGCCTGCTCGCCGCGCACCTGCTTGAACAGGTGATCTGCGCGCTTCCAACTGAACCTCTCCGACTCCGCTTTGCACCGTTGACTCGCTGTTCAGCAGCGCTACGCGATTCCAGTGGCGAGATGCTCCGGAAGAGCGCGGTTGCGACACGTGCTGCGCTCGGTCCTGGGGATGGCCTTGCCGACTACGTTGAGCCGCATCTTGCGACTGCACTTCGTGAGGCACTTGACGATGTGCTGCGGATCATGAATCGGCGTGCTGCACACCGTACGCGGCTCCAGCGTCGTGCAGATGCGTAGCGCTCAATGATCCCCGAGGCTATCTCCGCCGCGCTCAGGGTGCTCCCAGACGCTCCGGGGGTGTACCTCTTCTCGGATGCGGACGGGAAGATCATCTACGTGGGGAAGGCTTCGCACTTGACCCATCGCGTCCGCAGTTACTGGCACACGAACACCACGCCAGGAGCACATCGAATTCGAGATGCAATCGATCAGGTTGCGTCGCTTGAGTGGACGGTAACCGATTCTGTGAAGGAGGCGCTCCTCCTTGAGGCAACACTGATCCGCAAGCACCTCCCGCGCTTCAACGTGAGACTGCGCGACGACCGTGGATACCCATATATCCGCGTGACGCCCGGACCGTATCCGCGAGTGGAGCGGACGCGAAGAATCGTCCGAGATGGATCCAGATACTTCGGGCCGTACACGGGATTCGGTGCGGTAAGTACGGCGATGGAGGCGGCTCGCCGCCTTTTTCAGTTTCGAACATGTGAGATCTCGATCGCCGAAGAGCAGCCCGCACTCGAACGTCCCTGCCTTCTCTTCCACCTGAAGCGATGTCAGGGTCCATGTCTTGGAAACGTGACCGTGGCGGAGTACGGGGCAGAGATCAAGGGGCTGGAACTGTTCCTCGGTGGTCGATCTCGAGGCGCGGTCACCGTGCTCACGCGTCAAATGGAGCGTGCGAGTGAGCGCGAAGCGTTTGAGGATGCGGCCCGGTTGCGTGACGCCATTCGCGCGCTCGAGGAGAGCTTTGAGGCGCAGCGCGTTGCACCGGCGGGCCGACCTGACGAAGACATTCTCGGTATTGCGCGACATGGCGATCGAGCAGCGATCGCGTGCTTTCAAGTTCGAGACGCGGCGCTTGTTGGCCGTGATGTCCACCGCCTAGACGGAAAAGGGGCGAGTGATGAGGAGTTGCTCACTGCGTTTGTCAGCCAGTACTACGCGCGAGCGGGCGAGATTCCGCCATCAATTGCCACCTCCGCTGAGATCAGCGATGCAGAGACCACCGCCTTCCTTGCCGCACGTCGCGAGGATCGGGTTGAGCTGCGCGTGCCGGCGCGCGGCGATCGTGTTCGCCTCTTGCGCCTCGCCGAACGAAATGCGCTTGAAGCGCTCATTCGCAGCGAGGCGGAGGATGATGCCGATCGCGAACGCGCGGAAGCGTCTCTTGCCGCGCTTACGACAGCACTTAATCTTCCCAGCCCACCAGCGCGCATTGAGTGCACCGATGTTTCGACGATTCAGGGATCGTTCACGGTCGCTGCGCTCACCGTTGCTGAGAGTGGACGCCTAGCTCCGAAGGAGTACCGCCGGTTCAAGATCAAAGGGATTGAGGGGCAAGACGATTTTGCTGCCCACCGTGAAGCGCTGACGCGTCGGTTTGCACGCAGTGCATCTGGCGGCACCGATAAGGCAGGTGAGGCGGAGGCGAGAGCGTGGGCACTCCCTGACCTCTTGGTGATTGACGGTGGCCGCGGGCAGGTTGCGGCAGCTGCGGCGGCCATGGAGTCTGCAGGTCTGGACATCGCGCTCATTGGACTTGCGAAAGCGCGCGAAGAGATCTGGCTCCCAGAGGCTAGAACGCCGCTCATTCTTCCCGCTACCGACCCAGGGCTGCGCCTCTTGCAGCGGTTGCGCGATGAGGCGCACCGCTTTGCAATTGGCTATCACCGAACCCTCCGCAGTAGGGCAGCGATCAGCAGCCGACTGGACAGCATTCGTGGACTCGGCCCCACACGGCGCAAGGCACTGCTGAGGCGCTTCGGCTCGGTTGCAGGTGTTGCCGCCGCGAGCGAAGCAGAGATCGCGGCTGTCCCTGGGGTGGGCGAGCGCCTCGCCGCGACGGTCTTCGCCGCACTCGCCGCCGACCGACGCTGAACGGCACCCCTGCTAGGATTCCTCTAATGCGCAAATACACGCCGTATATGATCTTGGCCATTGGTCTCCTCGCCTTGGCGATCGACCTGCTCCCAAACCTTCGCCTCCCTGACAGCCGCGCTCCAGAGGGGTCGCGTCTCATCGAGACAAAGCTTGGGCTCGACTTGCGCGGTGGACTCCGTGTTGAATACCAGGTGCAGCCGGTTGGCGATGTGGTCGCGACGCCAGCGGACGTTGCCACGATCCGAGACATCATCGAGCGCCGAGTCAACTCAACGGGCGTTGCCGAACCGCTCGTACAGACCCAGGGGAGCGATCGCATCATCGTGGAGCTCCCAGGGGTGAGTGACCCTGATGCGATCAGGGCCCTTCTCGGAACAACGGGCCGGCTCGACTTTGTCCCACTTCCTCCGGAGGTCTACGGCTCTGTCGACATTGCGACGGGCCAAGCAACGCCAGGGACAAAGCCCGTACCTGGGCAAGGTGCACCGCTCGACGATGCAACGCTCACCCCGCTCTTTTCGGGAGATCAGATCGCCAGTTCAAGTGTTGCAACCGATGATGTTGGTCAACGAGTCGTTGCTTTCACGCTAAAGCCCGAAGGGGCCGATCTCTTTGCGACATACACTGGCGCGAACCTCGGCTCGTACTTTGCGATTGTGATTGACGGGACCGTGGTCTCGGCGCCGTACATCCAGAGCGCGATCACGGGTGGCGAGGGCCAGATCAGTGGCGGCGGCGGTGCGGGCTTTGCCTTTGAGGAGGCGAACAGCCTGGTAACCATTCTCAAGTTCGGCTCACTCCCATTCCCTATTGCCGAGATCGGCGTCACCGATGTGAAGGCGACCTTAGGGGCCGCCTTCCTAGGTCAGGCGATCTTTGCAGGGGCGGTTGGGATCGTGCTCGTCTTCCTCTTCATGCTCTTGCACTATCGGCTGGCCGGCGCGGTTGCCTCAGTGGCGCTCATCTTCTACATGTTGATCGTGCTCGCGCTCTTCCGCATGGTGCCAGTCACGCTGACACTCGCGGGAATCGCTGGGTTTGTCCTCTCCATTGGCATGGCGGTGGACGCAAACATCCTGATCTTCGAGCGGACCAAAGAAGAGCTTCGGATCGGCAAGAATATTGTTCCAGCGGTTGAGGCGGGGTTCAGTCGGGCATGGAATTCCATTCTAGATTCAAACGTGTCCAGCCTGATTACCGCGTTTATCCTCTTCTACTTCGGATCGTCCACGATCAAGGGTTTTGCGCTGGTCCTGATCATCGGCGTGCTCTGTTCCATGTTCACCGCGATCACCGTGACTCGCGTGATCCTACGAGCGGTCATCGCGCGCGCTAGATTCGCCTCTCCCTACCTGTACGGTGTTGGGAAGGGTGATCTAGACGGAACGGAGACTGCTCGTGGATAAGCTCATCGCGCGCAAGCGTTGGTTCTTCCTCTTCTCGCTCCTCCTTACCGTTCCTGGGATCGCATTTATTGCTGCCACTCCATTGACCGGCGGAGATGTCGGGTTGCGGTTCTCGGTAGAGTTCACGGGCGGAACGGTATGGGAGTTCAAGCTCGAGGAGGCTGCGGAGCCAGCGACCATTCGAGATGCTGTCGTCGCGGTTGGGCACCCAGAAGCCCAGGTGACAGAAGGGGAGGGGGGATTCCTCCTCCTGCGCACCAAGCCACTCGATCTGCAGTCTGGGAGCACGCTTGATCCATCGCAACCCGCTGGAGCTGAGCTCGCGGAGATACGAGAGGCAGTCGTCGGCGCTGCTGGCCCGATTGCAGAGGAGGGTTCGCTCTCAACGGTTGGGCCAGTTATCAGCCAGGATTTGACACAACAGGCGCTCCTCCTCGTCTTCCTCGGGTCTCTCGGGATCGTGCTCTGGATGACCTACCGATTCGCACATCAGTTTCATCGTTGCGAGTTGTCTGCTAGCGGCCGTCGTCGACTCTTCCAGTGCACATGCCGCGGAGGCTGGCGTCGACGGTGACCATATCTATGCAGGTGTCTCGT